>NZ_JBEYRP010000024.1:0-105576 GCF_040704085.1 Streptomyces sp. NPDC047841 | reverse complement strand
GCCCGTCACGTCACGAAAGTCGGTAACACCCGAAGCCGGTGGCCCAACCCCTTGGTGTCCGCGTTGGTCGGTTACGCGCTGTCGGTCGCCGTGGCGGCGGCGTGTCTCCTCGGTCTCTCCCCGTGCCGGCGCGCGAGGGAGGGTAGGCGGTCGCCCGTCGGGCGCCGGCCGCCTGCCCCCGCCCCTCGCTTCAACGCCGCTGCGGCTTCCCGTCGCCGGGCGGTGCGGCCGGCCGGTGGTCCGCGTCGGCAACTGCGGAGGCGTCCTGGCGGGTGATGGTCTCGCCTCGGATGACGCGCGGTTGCGCCGTCGGCTGTCCGTCGTCCATCGCCTTGGCCTCGGCCTTGAGGATGCGTGCCGACTTGCCCGCCGACCGGGCCAGTTCGGGCAGCTTCTTGGCGGCCAGGACGGCTATGACGACGATCAGGATGATCGCGAGTTCGCTCAGTCCGAACACGGAGGGGCCGCCCGTCAGACGTTGACGCCGAAATCGGCGGCGATGCCGGCGAGCCCGGAGGCGTATCCCTGCCCGACGGCACGGAACTTCCACTCGGCACCGTTCCGGTACAGCTCGCCGAAGATCATCGCCGTCTCGGTGGAGGCGTCCTCGGACAGGTCATAGCGGGCGATCTCCGCGCCGCCGGCCTGGTTGACGATGCGGATGAAGGCGTTGCGGACCTGGCCGAAGCTCTGGCCGCGGTTCTCGGCATCGTGGATGGACACGGGGAAGACGATCTTGTCGACCTCGGCGGGTACGGCGGCGAGGTTCACCTTGACGGTCTCGTCGTCGCCCTCGCCCTCACCCGTCAGGTTGTCGCCGGTGTGCTCGACCGATCCGTCCGGGCTGGTCAGGTTGTTGTAGAAGACGAAGTGCCGGTCGGAAAGCACCTTGCCGGACGCGTCGAGCAGCAGGGCCGAAGCGTCCAGGTCGTAGTCGGCACCGGTGGTGGTGCGCACGTCCCAGCCCAGTCCGACGAGGACGGCGGTCAGGCCCGGCGCCTCCTTGCTGAGCGAGACGTTGCCACCCTTGGACAGGGAAACTCCCACTGCTCTCCTCCTCGGTGAGACGATGACGTCCCAGAATGAATCTACAGGACTGTAGAAGCAGCGGGGTGGCCGGGAGTCCCTGGGTTCTGGACGGCAGCAGGAGCGCGGGAATGTTCGCCGGACGGGCGTGGTTGGGTAAGACGTGATGGTGAAGGGACGATGTCCCCGGGCCTCATCCATTGCATGCGAGGACGATCGTCCGGCTGAAGCCTCGCATCGCCTTTCGCCGCGTAGGCGACCGCCCTTCACGATCACACCTTCTGTGGGTAACGCCCCGGTCGGCATGCCGGCCGGGGCGTTCCCGTCTCCGTCGGTGCCGGGGCGGTGCCGGATCGGCCGAGCTCGCCGGTGCGGAGGCCGAGGGCCCCGATCAGCCGCCGCGCATCGCGGGTACCCGATGCCCAGGCGCAGGCGTCCGGGAAGGAGGTGGGATGGCCGTGACCAGGGATTCAGGCGATCGTGACGCACAGAGCCCCGAACCCCCGCCGCGTGCCGGCGGCGACGACCTCGACCGCCTCCAGCAGAGCCTGCGGCACCTGGCCCATGCTCACGGGCGGATGCGCTCCCTGCTGGACGCCGTGCTGTCGATCAGCAGCGCGCTCGATCTGACAGTGGTGCTGCACACCATCGCGGAGGCGGCCCGGGGCTTGGTCGGCGCTCGCTACGCGGCCATCGGGGTCCTCGGGGAGGAGGGGGAGTTCACGGATCTGATCACCTCCGGGTTCGGCGCCGACCAGTTCCGCGGCGAGGGCGGCCCCCCGCTCCCGCACGGCAGCGGGCTGCTCGGCGAGGTGGTCCGCCACCCCGAGCCCCTGCGTGTGGACGACCTGGCCACCCACCCGCAGGCCGCCGGCTTCCCCGAGGACCACCCCCTCATGACCACCCTGCTGGGGGTGCCGATCAGGGTGCGCGACACCGTCTACGGCAACCTCTACATCGCCGACAAGGAAGCCGGTGTCTTCACCGGCGAGGACGAGGATCTCGTCACGGCGCTGGCGAGCGCGGCAGGCGTCGCGATCGAGAACGCCCGCCTCTACGAGAGGCTGCGGCAGGCCACTGAGGAGTTCCAGCGCCGTCTGCTGCCCGACCTGCCCACGCTGCCGGGACTCGAACTGGAGGCCCGCTACCAGCCCTCCACCGACGTCCCCCGCATCGGCGGCGACTGGTACGACCTGATCCACCTGCCCGACCAGGTGCCCTGCCTCATGGTCGGCGACGTCATGGGCCACGGCCTGGAGGCCGCCACCGTGATGAGCCAGATCAGCAACATGCTCCGCGTGATCGCCTTCGACGAGCAGGAGCCGCCCAGCCGCGTCCTGCACCGCCTCGACGACGCTCTGCACCAGCTGCACGGAGGTCCGCTCGCCACCGTCGTCATCGCCCGTCTGGAACCCGCGCCGGCCGGAGGCAGGATCATGCGCTGGTCCAGCGCCGGCCACCTGCCACCCCTCGTCGCCACCCCCGGCCGGAGCCGGCACCTGCCGCAAGAAGTCGGCCTGCCGCTCGGGGTCGATGTCGGTGTTCCGCGCCCCGACCACGAGTGCCGGCTGCCCGCGGGCGCCACCGTGCTCCTGCACACGGACGGCCTGGTCGAGGAGCGCGGCCACCCGATCGACGACGGCATGCGGCAAGCCGCCACCGCCGCTGCCCAGCACGCCCTCGACCCGCTGCCCGAGCTGTGCGAAGCCCTCCTCGCCCAGCGTCAGGGCGCCTTCCACGACGACGTCGCTCTCCTCGCCGCCCGGCTCACGGCATGACCGCACCGCCGGCCCAGGCCGTGGCCTGACGGCGCATGAACGCTTCGCGCCCGCCGACCCGCCTGTGAGGTTCCGCTTGTCTCCGCAGCCGAGAGGGCCGGTGAACACTCCGGCGAGCATCGGCATCGCCGGGCGGTGCCGTAGTCGCCGCACATGCTCACGGCCGGGTCGGCCGTCCCGTCCGTGTGGGGTCCGTGGTGAAACCGCAGACCGCCTGTGAACATCGCGGTCCCCTTCTGTGCCCTTCACCACAGCTTTGCCGCAAAGAGATGAAGCCGAGCCACCGCGATATGGCCGGTCGGAGAGCTGATTGATGGCCTCACATCCCTCGCAGGGCGTTGAGCAGCCTTGATGCCGCGGCCGGGAACCCGCGCACGGACCGCTCTATGATCGCCAATGAACTGTTCGCTTCGCGTCCGTCCCTCTGTCGCAGGTGATTCTTGGCGACCGCGAACGCGAGCAGCCGAGCGGACCGGGTGACGGTAACGCATGTGGAGAAAGGTGAACTCAATGGCCATCAGGTTGCTCCAGCGTCGGCGGTCCCGCGGCGCCTCCGGTGCCGTGCCGAGCCTCTCGGTCCCCCTGCCGGCCGAGGCCGGGGCGTTCGGCCTGGTGGTCGTGGATCCCATGGGGCAGCCGATGGGCGGAGCCGAGGTCACGGTGACCGCGCTCGACAGCCACCGGGTGGCCGCGCGGGGCACCACGGACCCCCACGGGTACTTCATGGCGACGCTGTCACCGGGCTCCTACAGCGTGCTGACCGTGGCCGAGGGTCTGTCACCCGCCCGCGAGGACCTGGACATCGCCGCCGGGGTGGCGCTGCCCCAGAGGCGCGTCGCGCTGGAGCCCGCCCGACAGCTCGAACTCCCGACAGCCGGAACCTGGCTGTTCGACCCTCCGCACACCGCGATCCGGTTCATCGCCAAGCACGTGGGCATGGCCCATGTCCACGGGCGGTTCACCCGTTTCGAGGGCGGTATCCGCATCGCACCGAACATGGCCGACTCACACGTTTCGGTGCGCATCGACGCCTCCAGCATCTCCACGGGCAACAACACGCGGGACAACCACCTTCGTTCCGCCGATTTCCTGGACGTCGAGCGCTTCCCGTACATCGACTTCACCAGCACCCGGTTCGCCTACCGCGGCGGCTCCAAGTGGACCCTGCACGGCACGCTCACCATGCACGGCACCAGCCGTTCCGTCGGACTCGACACGACCTACCTCGGGACGGTCAACGGAGGCTACGAGCAGGAACTGCGCTGCGCGGCCCTCGCGAAGGCGGAGCTCCACCGGGAGGACTTCACACTCAACTGGCGCTCCATGCTGGCCCGTGGCATCGCCGTCGTCGGCCCGACCGTGCAGCTGGAGCTCGACGTACAGGCGATGTACCACACCCACGACACGCCCACGCCGCCGAAGTAGAGCCCGGCAGGGACCCGCGAGACGCGGACCGCGGTCCGGCAGCGCACCCCCACATCATGCTGTTCTTGTGCAGCTTTGCGGTGGACCGCATGGAAACCAGACGAGACCACCCATCCGGCCGGGCAGTTCCGGCGAAGCCGTGATAGCACGGAGCGGTCTGATGGAAAGGGCTCACGCATATGGGAATCTTCAGTCGCCGCCAGAGCGCTGTCATCGACCCGACGACGCCTGCCGGCACGGGCGCCCCGGACACGGCGGCCGCACCCCCGAGTGTCGCGCTCGACCCGGCCTTTCAGGCACTGACCGGGCTGTGGGCCATCGACCGTGCGCACAGCCGCATCGGATTCTCCGTCAGGCACGCCATGGTGACCACGGTCCGGGGGGCTTTCGCCGACTACGACAGCGCGTTGTACTTCGACGGGGCCCGGCCCTCCGAGTCGCGGGCCGAACTCGTCGTCCGGGTGGCCAGCGTCGACACGGGGGTGGAGCAGCGGGACGCGCACATCATCGGCCCCGACTTCTTCGACGCGCGTCGCTACCCGGACATGACCTTCCGCTCCACCTCCACCAGCCACGAAGGCGGCGGGAGCTTCCGCATGACCGGGGACCTGACCATCCGCGACATCACCCGGCCCGTCCACCTGCAACTCGACTACCTCGGGTCGGTCCTGGACCCGTTCGGCTACGAGCGGGCCGGCTTCGACGGCACCACCACCATCGACCGCACCGAATGGGGTCTGGCCTACAACCAGCGCCTCAAGACGGGCGGCGCCATGGTGAGCGAGAAGATCCGACTGCAGTTCGACATCTCCGCGATCCGGTCCGTGTCATAGAGGAGCGCCGGCGTGCGAGCCGGCCCATCCAGCGGCCCGTACGACGAGTGGCCCCCCGGCACCCGCCCTCGTCACGCGCGACCGGCCAGTTCCTTCCCAGCGGACCCGTGGCCGCGTCACATCCCGGCTCGAAGGGGCTCAGCCGGGCAGCAGGCTGCGTTCGCCGCCGTGGACGCCGATCACGGTTACGCGACCGCGTTGACCCGGATGCCGGCGCCGCCGAACTCGGTGGCCCAGTGGCGGGTCAGCGTCTCCGGCGCCGCCACCAGCGGGAACGGCGCCCGCGTGTGGGTCGCCAGGTGCCCGGCGTTGTTCACCGGGAAGTCCACCTCTCCTGCCTCGGCCACCAGCCGTTCGAGACGTCCCCGACGTTCGCCAGGTCGGCGGAGACGAACCGCGTTCGGTGATCGCGGCCACCAGTCAGGCCCCCCGCTGCGCGTCCCGACCCGAACCGGGTGACACGACCTCACCTGGCGTAGCTATGCGCGGAGGCGCAGTCGGCAAAGGGCGGTTACTGCAACGGCCCCTTCCCTCCCTGCCCGGGGTGGGCATCGGAGCGAAGCGTCATCACGCGGGTATCCGCCAGGCCAACCGGAATCGGTGCATCGCAGACGCCACGGACAGATGCCGCTTATCCTCGGAAGAAGCCGGCCCGTCCTGCCCGGGCCGGGCAGCAGCCCCCTCACCCCCGACAGCTCACCGAAGGCGCCATGCCATCCCACTCCGGGGCCCGACCCCGTCCCCTGCCATCCGCACGGACCGCCGCCGGCGAGGACATCAGCGTCGTCACGCTGCACGGCGCCATCGACCACCACAACATCGACGACCTCAGCGACACCCTCCTCTTTCCCCGCGGTGCGGCCACGGCCCGCACCGTGATCAACCTCAGCGCCGTCACCTTCATCGACTCCAGCGGCATCAACGCCTTCATCACCGCCCACCATGCCGCACAGCGCGCCGGAGGCTGGCTGCGTCTGGCCGGCCCCGTCGAATCGGTCCTGCGCATCATCGAGATGGTCGGCCTGGACGAGATCATGGGCTGTTACCCCAGCACCCGCCGTGCGCTTGCCGCCTGACGACAAGCGGGGGAGGGGGGCGGCCGCGAGCAGCACCTCGCGTCAGGAGCGGTCGTCGCCGGCGGGGTCGGGGTGTCCTCGTCGTAACCGAGTGACAGCCGCGCCCGCGTGAACGGTGCTGCCGCGGTCGTACCGCCGACGGAGCCGGGCGTCAGACCGACCGGCTCGCCGACGACCTCGCGTCCTGTGCCCCGCTCACTCCTTCGGGCGGCGGCAGGCCAGCCACGCCAGGACGGCCACGCCCGCCGCGGCCAGCAGCACCTTGCGGTTGCTCCGCGCCAACTGCGCTCCTCGGGCCGTCTTGTGCCGCACGGGCTCGGGTGCCTTCTCGTTCCACAGCTGCCCGGCCTGCGCCGTCTTCGCGCGGGCCTGCTCGGCGGCCTGGGCGGCGGAGTCCTTGACCGTCTCGGGCAGCCGGTCCTGTGCCTGGTGGGCCAGGTCGGCGGCCTTCGCCTTCAGCTGCCCGGCCTTGAGGGCGGCCTGCTCCTTCAGCTCGCCGGCCTTCGCGGCGGCCTGCTCCTTGACCTCGGCGGCCTTCTCCTGGGCGCGTGCCTTGACGTCGGTCTTGGCCGCGAGCGCCTCGACCGTGTCCCCGAGTTCGTTCCGGGTCCGTTCGACCTGCTCGCGCAGTTCCTCGGGGCTGGTGGCGGTGGGCTCGTCGTGCGGGGGCTGGGTCATCGGTGCGCACTCTCCTTGATC
Source organism: Streptomyces sp. NPDC047841 (assembly GCF_040704085.1). Classification (NCBI taxonomy): domain Bacteria; kingdom Bacillati; phylum Actinomycetota; class Actinomycetes; order Kitasatosporales; family Streptomycetaceae; genus Streptomyces; species Streptomyces sp. NPDC047841. Next base: position 98,739 of record NZ_JBEYRP010000024.1, on the reverse strand, counting down.
TCGGCCACGTCGGCCTTCACGTTCTCGACCGTCTGCTCGGGCGTGGGCGGCGCGGCCTGGTCGACCTGCTTCTTTCCACTCATGGCCAGCACGGCGGCGATCACGCCCAGCACCGCTGTGACGATCAGCCCGGCCGCCCACACCGGCAGCGGCACGGCCAGCGCGGCGATCACGGTGGTGACCAGCGCTTGCAGCGTCAGGAAGCCGACGACTCCGGCCCCGCCGAACAGACCACCGCCCTTGCCGTAACGCCTGCCCTTCTGTTTCATCTCCGTCTGTGCCAGGCGCAGTTCGCCTCGCACCAGCTCGGTCAGCTGCTGCGAGGCCCGCTGGACCAGCTCGCCCACCGGTTCCTGACGGGAGCGGTCCGCGCTCCGGCCGGGCCCGGCGAAGTGCGGCTGTGTGCTCGACATGACAGTCACCTCCCGTTCCTGAGTCCCGGCCGGACCGCCTCCCGCGCCCGGCCATCCGTCGAGCGCGCGAGTACCCCGAACGGGCAAGTTCAGATCGGGCATCCGGCCCGCGAGCAAGTCCCGCCGGGTGGCTCGGTACGGGAGCACGCCCGACGTTGAGGGCGCCGTCATTTCCGGTGTCTGGCGCGGCGCGGCCGGGAGCGGGTGCCGCGGGTGAAGGCGCAGGCCAGGCCGAGGCATTGCAGGGCGGCGCAGACGGTGATCGTCATGTGCAGGGCGGCGGGGTCGATGAGGGCCATGAGGATGCCGGCGACGGGGTAGGGCGCGAGCAGGATCAGCACGGTGACGGACAGCGTGCTGCCGAACACCTCGGCGGGGATGAGGTGGGATCGCAGCGTGCGCAGTACGACGGCCAGCACGCTGTCACCTGCCATGAAGAGGGCGACGAGGACCAGGTACGACAGGTACGAGCCCGTGTGGGCGATCAGGAAGCACGGCACCACGGTCACGAGAGCGGCGCAGCGGCCCACCCCTTGCAGCCCCCACCGGTCGATCGCGACACGGCTGGTGGCGACCGCGAGCAGCGAGGCGGCGGCCGCGCAGGACCACACCACCCCGACCAGGGCGCTGGACCGGCCCAGTTGCTGCACCACGATCACCGGGGTCGCCGCCTCCAGCAGGCCGAGCGCCAGGTTGGACAGTGCCAGCCCCACCACCAGCCAGGTGAGCGCCGGCAGCGCACGCAGGGTCGCCCAGCCGGTGCGCCATCCACTGGCGGCCGGTACGGTCGCTTCCCCCGCCTGTGCGGAGGGCCGGTGCATGCGAGGGGTGATGGCGGCCGACACCACCGACAGACCACTGATCGCCGTGAGCATGCCGCTGAAGCCGGCCCACTGCAGGAGCAGGCCGCCCGCCGCGGGGCCGGCCAGGGCCGCTGTCTGATCGATGCCCAGCAGGACGGACTGGAGGCGGTGCGCGGTGTCGCCGGCGTCCCGGCTGGCGACGGCCCCGACACTCTCGGCCGCGATGAAGCTGAACTGGGTCAGGCAGCCCGCGCACGCCGCCAGGAGCATGACCAGCCCGGGGGTGTTGGTGTCGTCCGCCGTTGCCAGTGCGGGCACGGCGAGAGCGGTGATGAGCGCCCGCGCCGTGGCGGCCAGCCGGAAGACCCGGGTGGGCCCGAAACGGTCGACGGCCAGGCCGGCCAGAGCGAAGGTGCACAGCCGCGGCGCCCACGCCATGACGAAGGCGATGCCGGTCAGCGACGACGACTTGGTCGCGCCCAGCACCAGCAGGGGAATGCCGTAGGTGGCCATGGAGGAGGCGAGGGCGTCCGCGAGGCGCGGCAGATAGACACCGCGGACCCGACCGTGGGTCACGGTGCGGGCGTGTCTGGGTCCGACGGACCGGACTTTCGTGGGTATCAAAGGGACGTGTTGTTTCTGTGAACCGTGGCGGCGGTCAGGGGAGCGACCCGGGCGGGGAGAGGCGCAAGTGCCCACAAGGCAGGTAGGTCCGAGTGCACTCCGTTCCAGCGAGAGCCAGGTCGATGGCGGACGGCGGGGCGCGAGGGCGGAGTTCGCACTCGGACGAGTGGAAGCAGGCGCCCGTGGCCGGACAGTCCGCGACGGGCGAGCGGACCCGTCACCTACCATCAGCGTGATCACCGCACCGGATGTTACGCCGGGTAAACGCAGGTCGCGCCCGCGAGTCGGGGAGGTCACGGGTACAGCACGGGCGGCGGGGGAGCAGGGCGGCATTTCAGGCGCCCGCGTCACCGTCACCGACGGCGAGGGGACGGACGTGCCGGCCGAAGAGATGCTCCGGCGTCCGTGCCGCCGTGATTTGCAGGGGCCGGGTCGACAGGCACCGCGAGGCTTCCGCGCCCTCCCCGCCATGCCGCCCGCTTCGAGTGCGGGGCGGCTGGTATCCGGCGGGCACCGGCGCTGCCCGGTGCCCGGCGGGGGCGGCATGGGGGCGCCGTGCGGCGCCCATGACGAGGTCGTGCAGCGTGAAACGGCGGTTCAGGAGGTCTGAGGAGCCGGCGAAGGCCGGCCGGGATCAGGGCGACCAGACGTACGGTGTCGTCGTGGTGACCGCGTGCAGGCCGAGGCGGGTGAGGATCGGTGCGCTGTCGGCTGAGGCGTCGACGTAGACGTAGGGGACACCGCGGGCGGCGGCGAGCTGGGCCCGGCGGGCGACCATGGCCCGGTAGATGCCCTGTCCGCGCCATGCCTTGAGCGTCGAACCGCCCCAGAGGCCACCGAAGTCGACGCCGTCCTGGAACACCAGCCAGGCCGCACAGACGACTTCGGTGCGTGTCTCGGCGACGAGGACGACGGTGTTCTCCGGGGCGTTCTCGATCCGGGCGGCCAGGTCGTCGGCGAGCCAACTCCAGTCCTCGCCCCAGACACTGCTCTCCATGGCGGCGACGCGCCGGAGGTCCGATCTGGAGGTGACACGGCGGAGGGACACACCGTCGGGCAGGACGGGATCGGCGGCAAGGTCCGCGGACTGCCCGATGAGCACGGTCTCGCTGTCCTCGGCGACGAAGCCGGCCGCCGTGAGCCGGTCGGTGAGGTCGGCGGGGAGGTCATGGGCGCGGGTCTTCCACTCGACCGCCTCGCCACGGGCAGCGTAGAAGTCACGCTGCCGCGCTATGAGCGCGTCGAGTTCCGCCCCGTACACCGCGAGGTCGCGTGGGCCCGTGACCAAGCCACGGTGCCGGCCGACGACGCGGGTCAAGGGGCCGTCCTTCTCGATGCGGGCGCTGCCGCCTGGAGGGGTGACACCACGGAGTTGGGCGTCGTACGCGGCGCGGAGTCCGTCGATCAGAATGTCCTGCACCCGAACACCGTACGGACCGGGTCACGTGCCCGGAACCACGTACCGACGACATGCCGTCAGCGACTGCCACCGGAAATCCTGGACACATGCTGTCCTCGGGGACCAACGGAGCCACGATGTCGGGGACCGGTCGTCGCTCAGCCGGTGAGCGCTTGGCGGAGGGTCGCGCGGCAGTCGATGACGGCGTCGACGCCGACGAGGGTGAGGGTGCGCATGACGGATTCGCCGACAGCGGCCAGGCGCAGCCAGCCGCCGGCCTCGCTGAGGACCTGGTGGGCGGCGATGAAGACGTTGATGCCGCTGGAGTCCATGAAGGTGACCTGGCGCATGTCGACGACGATGCGGGGGCGGGCGGTGCCGGAGGCGTCCAGGGCATGGCGCAGCGTGTCGCCGGTGTGGTGGTCGATCTCTCCGGCCAGGGCCAGCACGCGGATGCCCTCGGTGACAGTGGTCACGACCGACAGCTGCCCGATCCCACCCATGTGTTCCGTACCCGTCATCTCCGCCTCAGACATGCCGGTGATCCTGACACACTCCGACCCTCGGCGCAGCGCCGAGGGTCGTGGTAGGAGGGCTGCCCCTGCGTGGCGGCCGATCCGACAGAAACAGAACGGCGTGATTCCGAGCTGCGCGGGTAGACGGGCGGAGATATGAAGGGGGACCGAATGGTGGCCGTGATGAAAACAGACCTGGTGCCGGCGGGCGGCGCGGCGCCGGACAGGCCGGTCGTGCGGACCAGCGTGGCCCTGGCCGGAGACGGCACGGACATCGCCCACGCCCGTCACCTGGCCGCCCGCTTCCTTGCCGGCGTCCAGGCCGGGCACGGCCTGCCCGTCTCGGAGCGTGCCATGGACCTCACCCAGTTGGTGGTGAGCGAACTGGTCACCAACGCCCACAAGTACGCGCCCGGACCGGCGCTGCTGGACCTGCGCGTCACCGGTGACACGGTCGAGGTCGCCGTGTGGGACTCCGACCCGACCCTTCCGATCGCACGGGCCGCGGACGTCGGCCGGGTCGGCCAGCACGGCCTGGAGATCGTCATGGCCGTCGCCCAGGGGTTCGAGGCGCAGCGCGAGCCGGTCGGCAAACGCATCACCGCCCGCATCGCCCTGGCCGACGACCCGGGCGGCGCCGTCTGCGGGCGCCGCCCCCTGTAGAGCGACTCGGCCGCGGCCGGCAGAGACGTGGTCCGAGAGGCGTCACTGCCGGGAAGCGGCCATGGCAGCACCCGGGCCGGCGCCGTGAGCCCTCCCGGCGTCGGGCGGATCGGCCCTGTGGCTCCGTCCCCGACGCAAGCAGGCGAAAACGGCTGGTCGGCGGTGCGCGTGACGCGGCAGGATGCTCCGCATGGCATTGCCCACCCCCGAACTGCACACCGACCGCCTGCGACTGCGGCCGTTCACCGACGCCGACGCGGCGCCGCTCTACGCGCTGCACAGCAGCGCCCACGTGCTGCGGTACTGGGACTCCCCGCCGTGGACCGAACCGGCCCGCGCCCAGCGCTTCATCGCGACCTGCCGGACGATCGAGGAGCAGGGCACGGGGGCGCGGGTGGCCGTCGACCGCGTCGCCGACGGCGCGTTCATCGGCTGGTGCGGCCTGACCAGCTGGAATCCGGACTTCCGTAGCGCATCTCTGGGCTACGTATTCGACGCCGCCGCGTGGGGCCACGGCTACGCCACGGAGACCGCACACGCCGTGCTGCGGTGGGCGTTCGACACCCTGGACCTGAACCGCGTCCAGGCCGAGACCGACACCCGCAACGTGGCGTCCGCCCGGGTCCTGGAGAAGCTCGGCTTCGTCCGCGAAGGCACGCTCCGCGAGGACTGCGTCGTCAACGGTGACGTCTCCGACTCCTGGGTCTTCGGGCTGCTCCGCCGCGAGTGGCACCCGACGGACACGCCGACGGCCGGCCGCTAGGCGCTCATGGATGCCGGTGCCCCCGGTCCTGCCGGGGGCGATGGGGTGCGGGTACACGGGAGTGCCGGAGCGGGTGAACCGTGCTTCCTGCGCCTGCTGGAGCGCTGTTTGACCGCCCCCCACCCGCGAGCAGTCACTACCCGACATCGCGTCACTCGTCCCCACCGCACCAGCCTGGAGGAACACTTCATGGTCATGCGCCGTTCGACCCGCAAGCGGAAACTGCTCACAGCCGTGTCGGCCGCCGGAATCATGGCCGGCCTCGTGGCCACGGCCGCCCCGGCGGCCGCACAGCACGGATCGCGGTCACCAACCCCTCGTTCATCCAGCCGTACGTCAACCCGACCGATGAGGGCGCCTACCAGACTTACGGCCCCGGGGACAACAGCATCACCGGCTGGCGCGTCACCCAGGGCAGCGTCGATGTCCTGGGCCGGGTCGCGTCGAAGACAAGCGGTTCGCCCGTCGTGGAGAGCGGCTCCCAGGCGGTGGACCTCAACGGAGCGGGACCCGGCGGCATCGAGCAGACCCTGAACACCACCCCGGAATCCACGGTGACCGTCACCTTCGCCGCCAAGGTCAACCACCATCCCTGGTGCACGGCGAACGCCGCCACCGTCAACGAGAGCATGTACGTGCAGTTCGCCGCCGACCCCGACAACGCCCGCCTCCGCAGCCTGGGCAGCATCAGCGCTCCCGGCCGCTACGCCACCTGGCAACTGCTGCGTGTCACCCTGCCCGCCACCGGCCGCCACAGCCGGCTGCAGTTCATCTCCACCACCCCCGGGGCGTGCGGACCGCTGATCACCGACGTGGAAGCCACCGACAACACCGCCTGACGGCGGCCCGGCGCTGCCCGGTGGCGGGCCGGAACCGCGATGAGCCCCGACCCGGACATCACCGGCCGGCCGCCAGGCTGCCGGGCGTTCCCGGCAGCCTCATCCCGTCACCGGGGCCGGCCCCTACACCTGTGAGGCGGCGAGCGACTCCAGCGCACGCTGCCTGAGTTCCGGGCCGGCGTGCGACGCGTTGCCCGCGTCGAAGGGCGGCTGCGGGTCGTACTCGATGGCGAGCTGGATCGCCTTGGCGGTTTCGTCGTCCGTGATCAGTGAGGCGAGGTACAGCGCCATGTCCACTCCCGCCGACACCCCGGCCGCGGTGACGATCTTGCCGGAGCGTACGTAACGCCGCGGCAGGTAGGTGACGTCGAACGTGGACTGGAGATAGTCGGCGGACGCCCAGTACGTCGTGGCCTCCCGGCCCTCCAGCAGGCCGGCGGCGGCCAGGACCAGACTGCCGGTGCACACGGAGGTCGTCCATCGGGTGCGGCGGTGCATCGCGCGGATCCAGCGCAGGAGCACGTGGTTGCGCATGGCCGCGAGGGTGCCGCGGTTGCCGCCGCCCGGCACGAGCAGGACGTCCAGGCCGTCGACCTCGGCGAGGGAACGCTCGGCGACCACGGCCACGTCCGCCGTGTCCGTACGGACCGCCCCGCGCCTCTCGGCGATCATCGTCACGGTGGCGTTCGGCAGACGTGACAGGACCTCCGCGGGGCCGGTGGGGTCCAGCAGGCTGTAACCGTCGTAGAGCAGGATGCCGATGCGCGGCCCCGCTCCGCCGTCGGCCGGGGCCGCGTGCGCCTCTCCGCCCCGGGCCGCGACCGTGGGTGTGGCCGCGAGCGCGGTGGTGGCCAGGGTTCCGCGAAGTACGTTCCTGCGTGTCGTCGAAGGGCTCATGAACGAGGAGTCTCCCGCCCCGGTGCGACGCGTGCGGGTGGCATGTCCGTCATCCTGCGAAGCCTGTCCCCGGTGACCCCGTAGTGGTCGAGGAACGCCTGCCGAAGCGTCTCCACCGATCCGAACCCGCAGCGGCGGGCGATCGCCGCGAGGGGCAGTCCGCTGGAACGCACCAGATGCGCAGCCGCCTCGGTGCGCGCCGTACGCACGGCCCGCGCGGGGGTCGTACCGAGGTGAGACGTGAACAGACGGGTCAGGTGCCGGGAGCTGATCCCCGCGCGGACCGCCAGAGCCCCCGGGGTGAGGTCCTCGGCCAGGTGGCCGGTGATGTGACCCATCAGGTCACGCACCAGCCGGTCCTCGGGCGGCGGAGCGGCCAGGAACACCGATATCTGGGCCTGGTCGGCGGGCCGGTGCAGATGGGCGACGAGTTCCCGGGCCACGGTCCGGGCCAGCGTCGGCCCGTGATCGTCCTCGATCAGCGCCAACGTCAGGTCGAGCGCGCTGGTCACTCCGGCCGAGGTGAAGACGTTGCCGTCACGGATGTACAGCGGAGCGGCATCCACGGCCACGGCGGGATGGCGCTCGGCGAGCCGCTCCGCCCATCCCCAGTGGGTCGTCACCCTCCTGTGGTCCAGCAGCCCGGCCGCGGCCAGCACGTAGGCGCCGGTGCAGACGGAGGCCACACGCCGGCTGCGTGCTGCCAGCCGACGCACCTGACGCAGTAATCGCTCGTCGGCCGCCGCGTCCTCGCAGCCGATCCCGCCCACGACGATCACGGTGTCCAACGTCCCCACGACCGTCTCCAAGTCCTGCCCGGCCCCCACCACCAGCCCCGCCGAACTGCGGACGGCTCGCCGGCCCGGGGTGCCCAGCTCGACGGAGTAGGGCGGCTCCGCGCCGTACCGGTTGGCGATGTCCAGGGCGCCGCTGGGACAGGCGATGTCAAGGATCTGCGCGTCGTCGTAGGCGACGATGAGAACGCGCCGCTCCTCTGCGCCGTTCCGGTACACGCGCACTCCGGACATCCTCTCGGGTCGCATCCGCTTCTCCCTGCCGCACCCCAGGCCCCGGACGGCTTCGAGGGGGGTCATGGTGGCGGGCAGGCAAGAGCAGGCTCGTCGGGGAACAGGGAACGCAGGGCGCCGAGCAGGGCGCCGATGCAGAGGTCGCGGAGCTGGGTGCGGGTGCACGTCTCGTGGGTGAGCCAGTCGACGCAGAGGACCTGGACGAAGACCAGCCAGCTCTTCAGGACGGCGGAGACCGCCTCGCGCGAGCCGTCGTCCGCGACAGGGAGGACGGCCAGCAACCGTGTGCGCAGCGCGTCCAGTTCGTTCGTCATGATCGACTGGATCACGGGGTCGCCCGAAAGCACCCTGTTGGCGGTGAGGACGGCGTTGCGGTTGGCCGTGAAGTAGTCGAGGTGGACGTCCATGCCCTGGACGAGCTGTGCCACCAGGGAGTCGCCCGGGTCCAGCCGGGTCTCCGCGAGCAGTCGGTCCGCCGCCTGCTGGTACACGGCCGCGAAGAGGGCGTGTTTGCTGGGGAAGTGCCGGTAGAGCAGGGCTCGGGAGACGCCGGCCGCTCTGGCGACGTCCTCCATCAGCACGTCGTCGTAAGGGTGAGCGGCGAAGAGCTGCGCGCCGGTCGCGAGGAGCTGAGCGCGGCGGTCGGCGGGGCTGAGACGTTGACGGCGGGGCACGGACCGCAGACTACTTGACATGTGTCTACTTGCGCACGGAGTCTAGTAGACGCATGTCAACTAAGGTGCGGTGAACCGGGAAGAAGGCGCCATGGCCAGGACCTTGCGGACGCTCACACAGGTGACGGGCTGGGCTTGCGTGATGATCGGTGTCTTCCACGTGCTGTTAGGCAACGCGGCCATTCCGGGGGCCAGTTCGGCTGGTGCGACGGTGGACAGCTGGGGCCGGTTCATGGGAGCGGGCTTCGCCGGCTACGGGCTGGCCTGGTTGTGGGCCGCACGGCAGCATCCGGTCCCGGCCGGGCCGGTGAGGTGGCTGGCCGGGGTCTTCCTGCTGGGCGGCGCGGGTCGGCTGCTCTCACTCGCCGTGCACGGCCGGCCGCAATGGTTCCAGCTCGCGCTGGCGGTCATCGAGCTCGGCCTGCCGCCCGTCTTCTTCTGGCTGGCCGGCGCGGAGGAGCGAGTGGTGGCTTACGCAGCGGAGGCCAAGACGGGAAACGGCTGAAGCGCACCCGGGTTTCGAGCGGTTGAGGCGGGCCGGCGCCCGACCCGTGCCCGCCCCCCGCGACGCGGTGCCGAGAGGAAGGCAGGGGTGACATCGACCGGTGGCGTCGAAGGGGTCGTTTCCGTGGGTGGAGAGGTTCCCGCGACGGTCTCAACGTGCACACCGTGGATCAGGAGGACGCCGGACCGAAGCACGGCCTGGCCGGTACGCGCAGCAGCGGACCGCATCGGAGCGGGCCCGGCGAGCCGCAGTGTGCGTGTCCGGCCCCTTCCTCGTCGGACCGGGCACGCGAGGGCTTCCCGGACTCGTCCGCCGCCCCGCCCGCGTACACCGTGAAGGGAGTGTGAGGGCCGGCCCGTCCTCGGGCTTGAAGTCGGCGTACAAGGGTCGGCGAGGCGTCCCAGGTCATCGCCCGGCTCGTACGGGCCCGAGTCACCGACGTTACGGGCCCGGTGAGGAGCAGGGCCCCGAGGGCCGTGTCCCCGGCCGCGTCCCTTCGCGGGGGATGGGCCGGGAGCAGTCGTCGACGGTGGTCCTCATGGCGAGTGGCCGCGGAACTACTTCTGGGTGGCGCAGGGGTCGCAGCAGGCGGGGGCCGGCTGGACGCAGACGCTGACGGTGTCGGCGTTGTTGGTGGTGTCGGGATCCTTCTCGTTGCCGGTGGCGGTGGCGGTGTTGCCGATCAGGCCGGTCTTGGTGGCCTTGGCCCGCAGCACGAGGGCGGCGGTGGCGCCGTCGGCCAGGTCGCCCACGGCCCACTGCCCGGTGGCCGGGTCGTGGCTTCCGGGGCCTTCGGCGGACAGGAAGGCGAGGCCGTCGGGGAGCTGGTCGGTGACGGTGACGCCGGTGGCGTCGTTCGGGCCGGCGTTGTGGACGGTGATGCGGTAGGTGACCGTCTGGCCGACGGTGACGGTGGTCGCGTCCGCCGCCTTCGTCACGATCAGGTCGGCAGCCGGTTTGACCTGCGTGACCTGCTCGTTGGAGGTGGACGTCAGGGACTCCGGGGTGTCGCCGAGCCGGTTCTCGTAAGAGGCGGTGGCGGTGTTGCTGATCTGCTTGCCGGCGCCGGCCCGGCCGATGGTGACCCGGTACTCCACCGTGGTCCCCGCCGGCACGGTTTCGGTGCTGGGCAGGCTGCCCCCGTCCCCGGCGCTGGCACCGTTGCCGAGGTGGAAGACGACCTTCTTCGCCTGGGCGTCGTAGTACGCCTGGTCGTCACCTCGGGCGTCGGTCTTCGCTCCGGCGTTCGGGCCGTCGACGATGCGCAGGGAGCCGGGCAGATACGTCGTGCCCTGCGGGATGCTGTCGGTCAGGGTGAGGTTCTCGGCCGCGCCGCCGCCTTCGTTCTTGGCGGTGATGCGGTAGGTGACGACGTCGCCCACTTCCAGCGGTCCTGCGGGAATCGCGGTCTTGTCCAGCACCACGTGGGGCGCGGTGCCGAAGAAGATGCCGTCCAGGAAGTTGCCGATGGCGCGGTTGCCGCCGGCGGCGGAGATGGAGCGGAAGGCGAAGCGCGTCAGCGTCTGGCCGGCCGGGACGGTGTAGGTGCCGGTGTAGTACCCCCAGGCGGTGTTGCCGTCGGTGAAGCGCCTCTGCTCCACCGTGGAGCCCGGCACGCCGATGTCCAGCGCCATGGTGTCGTCGCCGGCGCGGCCACGGTGGTACAGCCGCCAGTACAGCTTCTGACCCGGTGCGGTGGGCAGATCCTGGTAGAGCGTGGAGACCTGGTTCGCGTTGAGCTCGGCGAACTGGGAGCCGTCGGCTGCCGGCACACCCTGGAAGCCTGAGTGCCACAGCTCGATGAGGTGGTCGGAGGCGGTGGTGAGCCAGCCCGGGACTCGCTTGGACGCCTGTGTCTGTGAGGCGTCCGGGAGCAGCTCGTAGTCGGTCACGGAGGGCTGTTCGAAACTGCCGTTGACCAGGGCCACGCGGAGCGGAGCGGCAGGAGGTGCAGCCACGGTTCTTCCCCTCGGGTCGGTGCTGCCGGAACGCACCGCCGACCGGCCGCACCTCTGCGTGCCGTGGCGGAGCGGGAACGTGTGGTAGCGCACAGCACTCAGATGAGTACGTAAAGTGACGACCGGTGGGGTTCAGTCAGCCCGTCGCAGCAGGTTTGCGAAACCCGGTCCCGGACAACCCTGGCCACGTCGTCACCCCAGAAACGGGCCGGCAGGCCACTCCCGCCACACACCGGCTCCCAGCTCTCTCCCGCCCATCCCGTCATGACCGAAAGCCCCCGTCGTACCGCTGACGCTCGCCCGTGCTCAGGGTGAATCGGCCGCCGGCAAGTTGACGCTGGGAAGCCGGCGTGGTCGCCAGGCCGGCCGGCGTTGGTGTGGGGCCTTCCCTCGGACTGACCTCGGCCGGAGCGGCCGGTGCCGCTTGTCGACGGCGACATCCATGAAACGCTGGGTGACGCGCCGATTCTCATCGGCGTCTACGCCGCAGGGCCTCGGCCGAGTGGCTTCCGGGCCGTCGAACTGGCTGGGGCGCTCGGCGGCGCCAGTGGCCCACAGACCTCGCTTCGCGCGTCGCGTGGTCTGCGGACCGGCCGAGAAGCTATGCGCGGACCTGCTCGTCCCGCGCGACCGGATCGGCGTCGGAACCGGTCGCAGGCTTCTCGCCCCGCATCACCAGCAGGGTGATCAGGCCGCCCACCGCGGCGATCGCGGCGGCCCAGACGAAGGCGGCACCGAAACCGTCCGTGAGTGCCGACGGGTCGCCCGGTTGTCCGGCGCCCTGCGAGGTGGCCACCGCGGTCAGCGCCGCGAGCCCCAGGGCCGACCCCACCTGGTAGGTCGTGTTGACGATGCCGGACGCCAGGCCCGCCTGCTCCCGCGGGGCACCGGACATCGCGGCCATCATCGCCGGGATGTAGGCCAGCGACATGCCGAGGGCCGCGACCAGTGAGGCGGGCAGGACATCGACCGCGAAGGTGCCGGTCGGCTCCACGGCAGACAGCCACAGCAGCCCGGCGGCGAGGACCAGCAGCCCGCCACCGATGAGCGGCTTGGCTCCGAGCTTCGCCAGAAGCTTCGCCGTGATCGCCGTCATGAAGATCATCAGCAGGACGGTCATCGGCAGCAGCGCGGCGCCGGAGGCGAAGGCCCCGTAGCCGAGCACCTGCTGCAGGTACAGGTTCAGGAAGTACCACATCGGGATCCACGCGGCACCCAGCAGGGTCATCGCGAGGTTCGCCGAACCCAGCCGCGGCACACGCCAGATGCCGAGCGGCATCAGCGGCTCGCGCACCGACTTCTGGATCACGAAGAACAGCACGAGCAGCGCGGCGGCCCCGCCCAGTCGCAGCACGGTGCCGGTGGAGGTCCAGCCGCTCTCCGGGGCACGGACGACGGCGAAGACGACGAGCGCCAGACCCGCGGTGACCGCGACGGCACCGAGCAGGTCCACGGAGCCGCGCCGGCCGCCGACGGCAGGCAGCAGCTTGGCGGCCGCGAGGGTGGCGACGCCGATGGGGATGTAGATGATGAACACCCACGGCCAGCTCAGCCACTCGGTGAACACCCCGCCGAGGAACACGCCGGCCGTACCGCCGGCGGGCGCTGCCGCGCCGTACAGCGCCATGGCCTTGCCGAGTTCCTTCGGATCGTGCATGAAGAGCATCATCAGCAGGGTCATGGCCGAGGGTGCGATCAGCGCGCCGCCGACGCCCTGCACCGCCCGGCCGGCCACCTCGGCCCACGCGGTCTGCGCGGCGGCTGCGACGACCGACCCGGCGATCAGCACCACCCAGCCGGTGGCGAAGATCTTCCGGGCGCCCAGCAGGTCGGAAAGCCGCCCGCCGAGCAGCAGCAGTCCGCCGAAGGCGATCACGTACGCGTTGAAGACCCACTGGAGCTCGCCCTGCGAGAAGCCGAGATCCTTCTGCATCTCGGGGAGCGCCACCCCGATGATCGACGTGTCCATGATGACCATGAACTGTGCCACGGCGAGCACGACCAGCGCCCACCAGCGTCGTGGATGAGCAGTTGACATGACACACTCCTCTCATACCCCCTGGGGGTACCTTGGAGGGGTACTTTAACATACCCCTGGGGGGTATCAGGAGGGAGGTGTCGACCGGCGATCGGATGGTGGCCCACCGCTCCCGCGAGGACGAACGGACCACGGTGGACGAGGTGTTGGCCAGGCAGGGCGGCGCCCGGGGCGTACGCGCTGCTCCTGAGCTTCATTGGGATCGACTTCCCGAACACCGCCGAGGACGACTGTCGTCACCGCCCGCCCCCGCGATCCGCACCACCCGTACCGCCTGCTCACTCAGTGAGCGAACGCCCTCTTCCGGCCGGGGTGACGGGAGCCGGTTGTCGCAGCAGTTGGTCGACGAGGCGGTCCTTGCCCAGGGCGAGGTGGCGCCGGTAGGTGCCGTAGGGCACCCCGAGTCGTCGGGCGGCGGCCCTGTGGGTGCGGGAGGCCGTGATGTAGGCGGCGGTGAGGGCCTCGTGGGCCTTGACGCCCGCCGGGTCGGTCTGTATCGCGTCGAGGGCGGTGATGATGGCGCCGCGCAGGTCCCCGGCCGGGTCCGAGGAGCCGGGCGGCACGAGAGGCGAGTGCAGCAGGACGCTGGTGGCGAATGCGCGGGGGGTGTGCCAGGTGCGCAGCGCCTCCAGCACGCCTTCCGCGAACGCCGCGCGCGGCAACCGGCTGTCCGGGCCACTCGTGGCGGCGGTCGCGGGCCAGGTCGCCACGGGCGTGACCGCGGCGCGGGCCCGGTGCCGCACCCACTGGTCCACCGTCTGCCGTCTCCAGTCCCGGCCGAAGACGTGCTGCCGCCGCCCGCCGACGTCCACGGCCGCGAGTTCCGGCATCCCGGCCCCGGCGAGGTAGCGCCCCCAACGGCCGGCGTCTTCGAAGACGGTGAAGGTCACCGCGCGTCCGTGGGTCCTCATCTCCTCGCCGATGGCGCGCCGGCTGATCAGCTCCATCAGGGGTGAGGGCCGCTGGTGCCCGCCGGGTTGCACCGCGAAGCGCCGGATGCCCAGATGCTCGCCCGGCCCGAGGGGGGCCGTCGCCTCCACCAGGTCCCAGACCGCCGCGATCACCGGGTCCGCGGCACGGTCCTCGGCCAGTGGCGCGTCCAGCCGCAGGACGGCCATGAACGCCACCGGCGCGCGGGAGCCCGCGTAGCGGTGGACACGGAACGCCTCCGGCCGGCGGCGCACCCAGTACGCGACCGCCGCCGCCGATGCCGGGCCCTCCGCCTCCTCGGCCATACGCAGCACGCCGGGCACGTCCTCGGGCCGGAGCGGGGTGTCCTCGATGTGCGGGTGCGACCGGTAGTTGTACAGCTCGTCCGGACCTCCCCGATTGCGGAAGAGGAACATCCACTCCGCGACCCGCAGCAGCGCGTCGTCCTCGGCGGCGTCGCGTACGGCCCGCAGACCCGCGAGGGAGACGCGGACGCGGACGTCGTCGTAGCGCTCGGGGTCCCGCCAGCGCAGGTCGGCCCCGAGGGCGGCCCGTACCGCGTCGTGCGGGTGCAGCCCTTCGGGCGTGGCCTCGATGTAGGGCAACTGACGCAACCAGGAGAACGCCGTGCCGGCGTCCTCCTCGCCCAGCACCGCGCGCAGCAGGGGCTCGCGGGTGACGTAGGCCTGTACGACGACTTCGAGGGCGCGCCGGTGGACGGCGCTGGGCAGGTCGCCCACGAGCCGCTCCACCAGCGTCGTCAGCACGTCACCGGTCGGCTCCCACGGTGCGCCCGGCGCCGCGGCGGGCACGGAGGCGGCCAGCGAGAGGGCGAGGGGGCTGCCTCCCGCGAAGGCGACGAAGGGACCGCGCTGCTCGGCGGGCACCCCCCGCGCGGCCAGCAGGGCGTCGGACTCGGCGGCGTCCAGCGGCCGTACGGCCAGCGCCGTGAAGAGCCGCGCCCATCCGGGGTCCAGCGACCATTCGACGTCGGGGGCGACCCGGCCGGCCAGGATCACGATCGCGCGGTCGGCGAGCCGCCGCAGGAACGTCTCGCGCAGCCACGCCTCGAGGGACTGGCACTGCTCGAAGGTGTCGATGAGCAGCACCGCGCCGGGTTCGGCGCACGCCGGGGCCGCGGCCTCCTCCAGCCGGCGCGGATCGGCGTCGAGGAACCGGCCGTCCACGTGCACCACGCGGCGGCCGCCGAGCTCGGCCTGCCGCGCGGCGTAGCGCAGCAGCGAGGACTTGCCGATGCCGCCGGGACCATGCAGATAGGCCACGGGCGGAGCGTCCGCCGCGTCCGACAGCATCCGGTCGAGCACCGCCCGCTCGGGCTCCCTGCCCACCAGCGCGCCGGCGCGTGCCGCGGCCAGCCGCTCCGTCAGTCCCACCGCTCCCAATCCGCGCTCCTCGGAGATAGCAGTAACAGTCGGAGGCAGCCGTAACGGTCGGAGGCAGCAGTGACAGTCGGAGACAGCACTGACAGCCGGCCTGTCCGCGGCCGCGCCACCGGACCGCTCACCACGGCCACACCACTGGACACGGCCGCGTCCATGACCGGCCAGGACCCCGGCCACCCGGCCCCCGGGCGGCCCCGCGGGCTAGAGGAACTCGCTCCGGTAGGTCGCGGCCAGTTCGGCCGCGCGGCGGCGACGCTCCATCAGCTCCTCCTCCGACAACTGCGGCGGCGGCGCGTCCTTGCCCGCGACGACGTCGCCGATGCGCAGGAAGTACTCGTCCTGGCCGGCGGGGGTGCACATGCACAGCATGCGGGCCAGCGCACCCGAGACGTTGCGGAAGTGGTGCGGCGCGTTGGCCGGAACGTTGATCGTGGACCCGGCCCGCACCGTGTGCTTCTCGCCGCGGAAGGTGAACTCGATCTCGCCCTCGAGGATCGTGAACATCTCCTCGAAGTCGTGCCGGTGCGGGGGCGGTCCGCCGCCGTCGGGCACGCGCATGTCGATCAGGCAGTACCGGCCGTCGGTCTGCTCGCCGGTGACCAGCATGGCGTACGTGTTGCCCACCAGCGAGACGTACGTCGTGCCGGGGTCGTCCGGGTGCGCCACGGTCAGCGACCGGGACGGATCGTCATCGGGAATCATCGCGGGCGTCTCCTCGGAGGTCGGGTCGGAACCGGTTGCCGGCGCGGCGACGACTTCGCCACCGGGCAGGCCGCCCGCGGCGGCGCCGGCGTGCACGACGGCAGCGCGGCCGGCGGAACCCGCGGGCGGAGGATCGTCGACGGTCGGATCGCAGCCAAGGGTACGAACGCCCGTGCGCAGCAGGCGTGTACGGTGGCGACACCGGATGGGATCCCGGCGACATGTTCGCCGGTGCGGAGGACACATGAGCAGCGGACCGCTTTTACCCGGACCGAGCCGCAGGGCGGGCACGTTCACCGCCGACGCCCGCTCCACCGGCACCGGCCGGCGCACGTGGGAGTCGTTCATCGACACCTGGAACGACCGCATGGGAGACCTGTACCCCCTGCCGGAGTTCAGCGCCTCCACGGTCGAGGGCTTCCAGGGCACCATGCGCTCGGTGACCTTGCAGGACACCGCCGTCAACGAACTCCGGGCCTCCTCACCCCTGAGCACCCGGGCGGTCGGTACGCACGAGCACGACCACATCAGGCTGTACGTCGGGCTGCGCGGTGCGATGACCCTGCGGGACCCGCACGACCGGGGCGGTGAGGCCCGCGTCCCGGCCGGCACCTACTTCATGCACCACGTCGTGCGGGAGAACCACTTCCACACCACACCCGGGACCGGCAGCCGCATCTTCATCTTCCCGGCGACGCCCTGCGGTCCCTGGTCTCCGGCCAACCGCGCGCCGGGCGGGCCACCTCGCCCGCGGCGCAGGTCCTCCTGGCACACACCACCATGGTCCAGCGGACCGTGAGCGACCTGGGCCCGGCGGCCGCGCACGCGTCCCGCAACGCCTTGCTCGAACTGGCCAAGGGGCTGGTCCTGGACCACTTCGACGACCGCGAGCCCGCCTTCACCCCGGCGCTGGCCCAGGCGGCCAAGGACCTGGCCGACGCCCGCCTCGCCGACGCCGGCCTGTCTCCGGCCACCGTCGCCGCGCACCTGCACGTCTCCCTCCGCACCCTGCAACGGGCCTTCGCCGGTCTGGACGAGTCGTTCAGCGCCTACATACGCCGCCGGCGCCTGGAGGAAGCGGCCGCGGCACTCACCGTCCCCGGATCACGCCTCACCGTGTCCGAGGCCGCCGCGCGCTGGCACTTCACCGACAGCAGCCACTTCATCCGCGCCTTCAAGAAGCAGTACCGGACGACACCGGCGCAGTTCGCACGCCGGCCGGCCTGACGAGGGGCTGCGGGACCTGCCGAGTCCTCACGCTCCGTCTCTGCGGCGGCGGCGAGGCGTGGCCGAGCGGGGCGGCGTCGAGCGCATGTGGTCGCGCACCGGCGCCAGCAGAGCGGCGAGGGCCTTCACGTCGTCGCGCGAAAGCGGCTCGAACAACAGGCCGCCGACCACCTCGACGTGACCCGGCAGCACCTTCGCGAGCAGCTCACGTCCGGCGTCGGTGAGGGTGACGGTGATGCTCCGCTCGTCGTCCGGCGAGGGAGCGCGGACGACCAGGCCCTCCTTCTCGAGCAGACCCACCTGGTACGTCAGGCCGCTGCGGCTGTAGACGACGCCGTCGGCCAGGTCGGTCATGCGGTGGCTGCCCGTCGGCGAGTCACCGAGGCGGGCCAGCAGCTGGAACTGCACGTAGCTGATGTCGCCGCTCTCGCGCAGTTGCTGCTCGACCGCGTGCTTGAGCAGGCTGGTCACTTCGACGAGGTCGAAGTAGGCGCCGAGCTGCACGGGGTCGAGTGACGGCGATGGATCGGGCATGACCGGAGTCTACTGCGGCTGGACCGGGCGGACGCGGGGTCTCGTCGGCCCGGTGCCGTGACCCGGCGAGCGCGCCGCGTGGGCAGTGCCGGGCCCGGCTGAGCACCACCGGACAGGGAGACCGGGCAGGGGTGCGGCGCAGGGTTGGGCGGAGGAGGACGGCGCCGCCGCCCACGGATCCCGAGGACCGCCATGAGCATCCCCCGCCTCGCGCGGCGTGCGGACCAGCAGCACGTCCCGGCTCCCCGAGGGCTGGAGAGGGTGTTCCGCCCCGCGGGCCGTCACCCTCGTGAGCCACGCCCGGAGGGCTCCGGGACGGTGCCGGGATGAGCACCGGCGGGTGGAGTCCGGTGTCCTTGGCCGTCGTGAGCGCCGGCGCCGGCCACGCGCGTCCGACCCGCCTGCTCGCGGACCGGGTCGCGGAGGCCGTGTGCCGGTCACCGGCGGCCGGCGGTGCGCGCGCCGAGGTGGAGGTGCTGGAGCTGCACCGGCTCACGGCCGACCTCGCCCAGCAGGGCGCCCAGGGCCGCGCCGGCCTGGACCTGCGGGAGGCGATCGCGGCGGTCGTGGCGGCCGACGGGCTGGTGGTGGCGACACCGGTGCTCGCCGCGTCCCCGAGCGAGGTGTTCGATTCGTTCTTCGCCGTCCTCGGGGACGGAGTCCTCTCCGGCATGCCGGTGCTCCTGGCGCTCGACAGCGGCTCCGGCCGGCAGCCACCCGGCCGCACGCAGGTCATGCGCGGGCGCCTGGCCGGCGTGCGCGCCCACCCGGTGCCCACGGTCGTCGTCGCCGGTCCCGCCGACCGGCAGGCCACGACGCGACGCGAGTCCGGGCGGCTGCACACGAGCATCGGCCGGGCCGCCGCCGAACTCGCCGCGGCGATGCGCTCGCACCGGCGGTGACCGGCACCACTTGCTTCGAATTCGAAGCAGATGTATCGTCCTCGACAGTTACTTCGAATTCGAAGCAACTTGGATCGCGGTGAAGGTGAGAACCGAAATGAAGGCAGTGCGTTTCCACGAGTACGGCGACCCCGGCGTCCTGCGCCACGAGGACGTGGAGCTCCCCGTCCCCGGAGCCGGTGAGGTCCGCATCCGCGTCGCCGCCACGTCGTTCAACCCCGTGGACGGCACCATCCGCGGCGGCTTCATGCGCGGCCCCATCCCGGTGGCGCTGCCGCACACTCCCGGCATCGACGTCGCCGGCACGGTCGACGCGCTGGGCGAGGGCGTCGACGGCGTATCGGTCGGTGACGACGTCGTCGGCTTCCTGCCGATGGACGGCGCCGGAGCCGCGGCGGAGTACGTCCTCGCGCCGGCCGAGGTCCTGGTCCCGGCCCCCAAGAGCGTCCCCCTGGCCGACGCCGCCGCGCTCCCGCTGGTGGGCCTGACCGCGTACCAGGCCCTGTTCGACCACGGCGGTCTGACGGCCGGGCAGCGCGTGCTGATCAACGGCGCCGGCGGCGCGGTCGGCGGCTACGCCGTGCAGCTCGCCAAGAACGCCGGTGCCCACGTCATCGCCACGGCCGGCCCGCGCAGCACCGAGGCGGTCAAGTCCGCCGGCGCCGACGACGTCATCGACCACACCACGACCGGCGTGACCACGGCGGTGACCGAGGGCGTCGACATCGCACTCAACCTCGCACCGGTCGATCCGGCCGAACTGGCCGCGCTGGTCACCCTGATCCGTTCGGGCGGGGTCCTCGTGAACACCACGGTGTGGATGCCCGCCCCCGGCGACGAGGAGCGCGGCGTACGCGGCATCGACCTGTTCGTCCGCAGCGACGCCGACCAGCTGGCGCGGCTGGTGTCGCTGGTCGACCGCGGCGAGCTGCGCGTCGACGTCGCCGAGCGGGTGCCGCTGGCCGAGCTGCCGGCCCTGCACGCACGGGCCGCGGAGGGCGCGGTGCACGGCAAGGTCGTCGTCGTCCCGTAGCGGGGACGTCGGTTCGAGTCCTGGTGGTGCGGTGTCCGACGGTGGCCCCGTACAGGCCCCCTTTGCGTCGAAGCCGACAATGGCGGGCATGGTCGTTGTGGGCGATCAGCGGCCACCGTGACGATTTCTCCCATGGAACGGAACAACACCGGTGAACTCGAGGACGTCCAGGATGTAGACCACTTCATGACGTTGCTGCGGGAACTCAAGGCCCGCTCCGGGCTGTCGTACCGGCGGCTCGAGGAGCGGGCCGCCGCCGTGGGGGACGTACTCCCGCGCAGCAGCGTCTGCACCATGCTGAGCCGTGACCGGCCGCCCGGGCCGGAGCTGCTCGCGGCCTTCGTCCGGGCCTGCGGGGACGGCGAGCGGGTCGCGCGGTGGTGCGCGGCCCGGGACCGGGTGGTACGACCCCCCGCGCCGGCGGGGGAGACGTCGAGGGCATCGGCGGAGGCGCCGGACGCGTCGTCCAGCGCGGCGGGCGCCGGTACTCGGCCGCCGGGGGACCAGGGCACGCCGGACACCGGGAGCGGTGGCGCCGCACCTCCCGGACCGGGGACGGGCGGGCGGCGGGCGCGCCTCGGACGGCACCGGCGGGGTCTGACGGTCGCCGCCGTCGCCGTGCTGACGATCGCCCTCGGGGTCGTCATGGCCTTCCGTCAGGTTCCAGGGCCGTGGCGGCAGTCCCGCGCCGCCGACCCGCCGTCCGGCGTACCGGCCGGAGGCCGGCCGACACCGCCCGGCGGCTGGGTGACGATCAGGATCGCGGAGGACCCGGAGCTGTGTCTGACCGACGGCCGGGTCCACGACTGGCGGTACACACCGCTCGTCGCGGTGCAGCGCCCCTGTGCCGAGGCCGCGCCGCAGAGCACCCTGCTGGAGCCGGCCGGCGACGGGAGGTACCACATCGTCTGGTACCACCCCGACTACGGCCGGGGCTGTCTGAAGGCGCTCACCGACGGGGACGGCGCGGGACTGCTGGAGCCGATGGACGTCTGCTCGGACGGCAGTCTGTTCACCATCGAGCCGTCGGGCGAGCTGCGGAAGGGCGGATTCGTGCTCCGGGTCGAGGGAAGCGGCTGTGTGGGCATCGCCGGTTCCAGCTCCGCCCACGGTGCGGAGGCGGTGATGCAGCGCTGCGAGGGCAAGGGCCGTCAGGTGTTCCTCATCCGGCGTGCGGGCTGACCCGGGCCGGCCACCTCGCCCAGGACGCGTGCCGCGGGGAAGTAGCCCACGTGGCGCGAGTCGTAGCTCTGCTCGCTGTTGTCCCCGAGCAGGACCAGCATGCCCTCCGGGACGGTCCGGTCCGGGATGTCCCCGAGCGCGGGCAGTACGGACCGGGGCACGGGATCGCCCGGTACGGCCGCGACCCGTTTGATGAACCACTGCCGCGCGTAGATCCGGTGCGCGGGCGCGGTCCGCGACACGGGCGGGTCCGGCCACGGCGCCTGGTACGGCGGACGCTCCACCACCACGACCGCCCCGCGCCCGGGCGTACGGCCGCGACGGACCAGCACGCCGTCCCCGTCGTGGTGGGCCGGTTCCATGCTCCGGCCCGAGACGACGACCGCCACCAGCCGCAGTTCCGCGGCCCGCGCGAGGGCGAGCCCGGCAGTGAGGAGGAGGGCGGCCGCCCCGCACCCTGCTGCCCAGCCGGGGCTGTGCGCGGGCCACAGGAGCGCGGCGGTGCCCGCCCCGAGGGCCACGTCCGAGGTGAGCAGAGCGGTCCGGGCGCGGCGTGCGCGCCGGGCGCGGACCCGGGCCCGGTCGGGGGCGGTCTCCGCCCAGGACGCCTGGACCTCCGGGACGCGGGGGCCGCTGCCGGGACTCATCGTGGTTCCTCCTCCGCGGGGTGCGTGGGGACAGGGACCGCTCGGGCGATGTGCGGGGAGGCGTCGGGGCCGGTGGCCGGGTCCGGGTCCGCCTCGTGGCGGTACCCCGCTGCCTGGAGGGCGTACAGCTCCGCGTACCGCCCTGCCGCACACAGGAGTTGGCTGTGGCTGCCGCGCTCGGTGACCCGTCCGCCGTCGAGCACGACGATGATGTCGGCCTCCCGTACGGCGCCCAGGCGGTGCGAGATGAGGACGCTGGTGAGTCCCTGCCTGTGGGTGCGCAGCGAGGTGTGGATCTCGTGCTCGGCCGCCGCGTCGAGCCCGGCGGACGGCTCGTCGAGGATCATCAGGTCGCGGCGGTCGCGTACGAACGCCCGGGCCAGGGCGAGCCGTTGGTTCTGCCCCCCGGACAGCATGACCCCGGTGTCCGGGTTCCGCTTGTCCGCCCCGGCGAAGAACGTCCGGGACAGCAGGGTGTCGTAGCCGTGCGGCAGCGCCGTCACCACCTCGTGGATCCCGGCCCGCCGCGCCGCCCTGCGCAGGCGTTCCGGTTCACGGAGGGCGGCGAGGTCGCCCTGCGCGATGCTCTCGGCAGCCGTCATGTCGTAGTCCATGTAGTCCTGGAACACCGCGCTGATGCGTCGGCGCAGCTCGGCGACGTCGGTGTCGCGCAGGTCGACGCCGTCCCACCGGATGCTCCCCCGGACCGGGTCGTAGAACCGGCACAACAGCTTGACCAGCGTGGACTTGCCCGAGCCGTTGAGGCCGACGAGGGCGAGCGACGATCCCGCGGGGATCCACAGGTCGATACCGCGCAGCACCCAGGGATGGTCGGGCGCGTAGCGGAACCACACGTCGCGCAGCTCGATGCCGCGCCGCAGCTCCGGCAGCGGGCGGGGATCGGCGGGCGCGGAGAGTTCGGGCCCGGCGCGCACCACGGCCAGGTAGTGCCCGAACAGCAGCAGGGCGTGGTGGGTGGTCGCGACCTCGCCCGCGAGCGCCGTCAGGGCCGTCTGGACCCCGGCCACGGCGGCCAGGAAGACCGCCACGTCGCCGGGGGTGAGTCCGCCTGCCCGGGCGCCGGCGACCGTCCACAGCAGCCCCGCGCCCGCCACCGACGCGGACAGCAGGCCGAGTCCGGCGCGCACCCGCACCTCCCGCCGGTCGACCGTCCGGCGGGCGGCGTCCGCGCTCCGCCGGCCGGCGAGCATCCGGCCGCGCAGGAAGGCGCCGGTGCCGAAGAGGCGGATCTCCTTGGCCGCCTCGACGTTGGCGAGCAGGCCCATGTAGAAGAACTGGCGCCGCTCGTCGGGCCCGATCTCCCAGACGGCGGCGGCGCGCCTGCGCGACAGCAGCAGTTCGGCCGCCAGCACGGGCAGCGCGGCGAGCAGGACGAGCGCCGTCGCCGGCGGGCTGATCACGAACAGGGAGCCGAGGAAGCCGACGACGGTGAGGACGGACCGGACGACGCCCAGGGCTCCTTCGACGGCCTGGCCGGCGACCGGTTTGGCCACCACCGTCTGCTGGGCGAGGCGCAGCCGGTCCAGGAAGACCGGGTCCTCGAAGCGGGCGAGCCCGGGGAACCGGTCGACGGCCAGGAACAGCCGGTCCTGGGCGTACACCCCGACCCGGCGGTCCATCTCGGTGCGCAGGTAGTGGGCCAGGTGCGGCAGCGCCCCGGTCGCCACCCCGGTCGCCGTCAGCACGGCCACGGGGAGCAGCAGGGCGCCCACCGTGGCGCCGGCGGCGAGGCGGTCGACGACGAGTTTCAGCGACCAGGCGGCCGCCACCGGGAAGAACCCCAGGGCCAGCGCGGGCCCCGTGTACAGCGCGAGGACGCCGGGTGCTGCTCGCGCCACCATCCGCGCCGCGTCCAGGAGATGGGACGGCCGGAGGCGGAGCGGGCGTTCGTCGTCGGGGGGCTCGGCGGCGGTGGCCCGGGCGGGGCGTGGAGGCGTCACGGCGGGGCGCGTCATGGCGTGGCGGACGGCGACGCCGCTCAGCGGGCGGCGACGGCGGGACGGTCCACGTCGACCTGGTCGGCCATGACCAGCAGACGGCCGTCCGTGCTCCGGTTGACCTTGAGGACGACGGGGAAGCCCTGCACCTTGCACGCCTCGGCGACGGCGTCGGCGTCCCGGCCGGTCAGTACGCGCGCCACCGGGCGCAGCGCGGTCAGCATCGGGGCCGCGGCCTCCGCCTCCTCCGGGCTGTCGGCGATCACCGCGGCGAGGACCTGTTCGCGTCCGCGCGGCACGCTCCGGGCGTACTCGGCGAACTTCGGGAGCTTCTCCTTGCACGGGCCGCAGGTCGGGGAGAAGAAGGCGACGACGGTCTCACTGTGGATCATGCCGTCGTGCACCCGCTCCCCGTCCACGGTGACGGCGGAGAACTCCCCGACCTCGTCCCCGGTGCCGAGGGAGAGCCGGCCGCCGCCCCGGGCGGCGAGCAGTTCGGTGTGTTCGCGCAGCCGCTTGACGACGCCGACGGTGAGCACCAGATCGAGCAGGCACAGCAGCCCGACGAGGACGAGAACGGCGATGACGATGGACACGGTGGTTCTCCGTTTCCTGTGCGGAGGTGGGTGGGGGACGGCGCGGGACCCGGCTCACCGTCCCGGGCGGACGGGACGCCGGGACCCGGTGGTGCCTACGGGGCCCATGGGCCGGAACAGGCCGGCGAGGGTGTCGAGCGCGGCGACGCAGCCGCCCACGAGCAGCCCGCCGAGCGCCGCCACGAGCAGCCCGGCCGGCCGCGCGGAACCGGTGTCCGGGAGCGGCACGGCTCCGGCAGCGGCCAGGGCGAGCCCGGCGAGCAGGACGTTGCGTACGATGTGGCGCGCGCCGAGCGGGCCGGCGGACGCTCCTCCGAAGCACCGGCACACCGCACGGGTGCCCCGGGCCACGGCACAGGCGATGGCCGCCGCGAAGGCCAGGAGCAGGACCGCCGCCACGGTCAGACCGAGCGCCGGGAGACGCGCCCACGGCGCGGCGAGCAGCAGGCAGACCAGCGCCTCGCCCGCGACGACGGCCACCGCCACCGGGCGGACGGCCCGGAGCGGCACCAGCCCCAGGTCGCCCAGGGCCGAGGTGAACGCGGCGAACGAACGCCCGCTCGCCGCCTTGCCGACGGCGGCGGCCAGGAACACCGTGCCGATCAGGCAGCGGATGCCGAATTCCAGGTATTGCACGGGGACCTCCTGCGGAACTGGAGCCCGGAACCGGGAGCCGGGGGCACCGGTGGACGACGGCACGGCGTTCCGCCCGGCGCCGCACGCCGGTGCCCCCGGTCACGTCACCGGATCAGCAGGACGGACAGGACCGCCAGCAGTTGATGGAGCCGCAGGCGGTGTTGACGCAGCACGCGCTGCGCGCGCACTGCCAGCACTCGTTGAAGCACTGGCACGCCTGGGCGGAAGCGGCGGCCTCCACCTTGGGCACGAACAGGCCGAGCAGCCTGCCGCCCATGGTTTCCAGCACCTTGGACATGGTTCTCCTCCTCAGGGGATGGGGTGCGTCGGGAGTACGTCGCGCGAACCGCTCCACGGGAGCGGCGAGCAGCCGTCGGCCGTTTGCCTCCGCCGAGTCGGACTCGCGACGTCTCCGGATCCTAGGGAGGCCCGCACCGCCCCCTCCAGCGTCCCGCCGTCCGGGACACGTCCCGGACTGTCCGGGACGTGTCCCGGTTGGTCCCGCACCGCGCGGGGGCAGGTGGCGCGCGTGGATGCCGTGTGCGGGGTGAGCGGACTGGTGCCGGGCACGTCGGCTCCTCGACGTACGAGTTTCTGTGGCCGTGCTTTGGAC
Source organism: Streptomyces sp. NPDC047841 (assembly GCF_040704085.1). NCBI lineage: Bacteria > Bacillati > Actinomycetota > Actinomycetes > Kitasatosporales > Streptomycetaceae > Streptomyces > Streptomyces sp. NPDC047841. The sequence goes on along the minus strand of NZ_JBEYRP010000024.1, from coordinate 73,257 downwards.
GGCGGTGTCGCCGTTCCCGTGCCCGCGTCTCGGACGACGGCGTCCCCGTTCCCGCGCCCGTGCAGCCGACGCGACTCGGCGCTGGACTCTCCCACGGGGGGAGAGTCCACGATGGCGGCATGCAGGACGGACTTCTCACCATCGGGCGCTTCGCCCGCCTGTGCCGCCTCAGCGTCAAGCAGCTGCGGCACTACGACGACCTGGGGCTGCTGGCTCCCCGCCGCGTGGGCGCCGGCTCCGGCTACCGCTACTACGCACCCGAGCAGGCGCGCGACGCCCTGACCATCGCCCTGCTGCGGGAGATGGACCTCCCGCTGGCCGTCATCGCGCGGGCACTGGCTGCCGGGCCCGAGGGCAGGGCGGGGATCCTGGGCGCCGAGCGGGACCGGCTGGCCGAGCGGATCCGCAGGGACCGGGCCCGGCTGGAGATGCTGGAGCGGCTGGCGCAGGACGGTCTGCCCGGCTACGAGGTCACGCTGGGCAGGGAGCCGGAGCGACACCTGGCGGTGGCGCGCGCGGTGTGCACCCCCGCGGGGATCGGCGCCGCGATGGAGGAAGGCATGGGCCGGCTGCTGTCCGGGCTCGGCGGGAGGGGGGTCGCGGGGCAGCCACCGCTGTGGGGGCTGTACCCGCTCGACCTGGAGGAGCGGATGGAGATCGGCGTCGGGGCACAGATCCCGCAGGGGGCCGGCGTGCCCGGACTGCGCCGCGAGGTGCTGCCCGGCGGCCCCGTCGCCGAGACCGTGCACGTCGGGCCCTACGCCCAACTGCCCCTCGCCTACCACGCGCTCTTCGCCGCCGTCCACGAGCGCGGCCTGCGCCCGCTGGCACCCGTACGCGAGGCCTACCTCGTCGGACCGGCGCAGGCGCCGCCAGGAGAGCTGACGACCCGGCTGATCGTCCCCGTCGAGGAGAGCGCGGCATGACCACGGTGACGGGCATCGACGCGCGCGGCATGCGGCACTGCGAGACGACGGCCCTGGGCGTGCTGCTCAAGCACGAGGGCCTCGACCTGTCGGAGCCCATGCTGTTCGGGCTCGGCTCCGCCCTGTCCTTCCTCTACTGGGACGGCAGGAACACGGACTTCCCCTTCCTCGGGGGACGGGTCAAGCCCTTCGACCTCACCAGGAACCTGGCCGGCAGGCTCGGACTGGACCTCCTGGTCCAGGAGACCACCTCCCCGCGCAAGGCATGGGCACACGTGACGGCCGCCCTCGACGCCGGCCGGCCCGTGGGACTCCAGCTCGACAGCTACCACCTGGACTACTTCGGTCCGAAGGTCCACTTCGGCGGCCACGTCGTCGCCATGTACGGCTACGACGACCACAGGGCCCACCTGGTGGACACCGACCAGCAGGGCGGGGCGGTCTCCGTCGGCCTGGCCGCTCTCGCACGGGCCAGGGCGGCGCGGGGCCCGATGACCGCCAGGCACCGATCCTTCACCCTGACCGTGCCACGGGACCTGCCCGCCCCGCACGGACAGATCGTCCCGGCCATCACCGCCTGCGCCGACGCGTTCCTGCATCCGCCCATCGCCAACGTCGGCCACCGCGGCATCGAGAAGGCCGGCCGGCTGGTGCGCACCTGGCTCCAGCGCACCGACGACCCGCAGCGGGACCTGCCCCAGGCCGCCCTGCTGATGGAGAAGGCGGGCACCGGTGGCGCCCTGTTCCGCAACCTCTACCGCGACTTCCTCGCCGAGTGCACCGGGTTGCTCGACAGCCGTCACCTGCGCACCGGCCACACGCTGTACACCGAGGCGGCCGGCCTGTGGACGCACACGGCGGCACTGATCGCGAAGGCCGGTGAGACGGGCGATGCGCGGTGCCTCGACCAGGCAGGCTGGGCCCTCGGCGACATCGCCCGGATCGAACGCGAGGCCATGCGGGCGCTGAACCGCCTGAGCAGTGAAGCCCCGGTGTGAGCCGGCCCTCCGGAAGACGATCTCCTCCCGCGTGATCACAGAGGTTGCGTGTTCTTCTCCTGGCACCTCCTCACTCGGCGGCCACCGTCGCCTGCCACGCGCCCGGGCGTTCGCCCGTGGCCTTCTGGAAGAACACCGAGAAGTTGGATGCGTCGGCGAAGCCGAGCACATCGGCACAGCGGGCGGCGGTGAGACGGTCGTGCGCGAGGAGCCGTTTGGCTTCCAGGGTGATCCGTTCGACGATGTACGCCTTCGCGGTGCGGCCGGTGGCCTGCTGCACCGCTCGTGAGAGGGTGCGGGGCGAGTATCCCAGCGTCCGGGCGTAGTAACCGGCGTCGTGGTGTTGCCGGAAGTGCGCTTCGACGCCGGCGCGGAACGACCGGAACACCGGATGCGTCAACCGTGCTTCGGCGTGCGGGGGGCGCAGCCGGGTGATGAGCGCGGAGAGCAGGATTCCGGGCAGCTCCGTCGAGGAGTCACCGGGTGGCGCGGAGGCTTCGAGGAGGAGATGGCTGCGCGCCGTGTCGACGAAGGGCCAGTCGGCGTCGGGGATGTCCCAGTGCGCGGCCGGGTCCGGGGAGGCGACGAGTTCCCGGGTGGCGTGGGTGACCGGCGCGGTCGGCACGAACAGCACGAGGTGCCCTGCCACTTCGGCGATGTCGTCCCACCGGTGCACCGCGCCGGGCGGAATCCACACCGCGGACCGGTCCCGGAGCGGGTGGCGGCGGAAATCGACCGTGACCGCGCCGGGTCCGGCGTCGATGACGCCGAGGACGTGGAAGTCGGCGCGCTGCGTGCCGCCGTCGTTCAGCTCGCGGAGGCGGCCGAACGTCATCGTCTCGACCGAGGCGGCGCGGCGAACCGCGGGCTGGTAGGTCATCTGCCGGATCACGCTCACGTGTCCAGTTTTCACCATCGGGCGACCAGTCAGGCCGATGCCCCGCCCGGGTGCGGAAGCTTCAATGAACACACGGGGAAATCGCCCGAAGCATCGACCGGAAGAGCCTTCGTGAACACGACGCAGCAGATGCCTCTGCCCGCTTACGACCATCGGCCGGGGACCGGGCCGACTCTGGTCCTCCTGCACTACTGGGGTGGTTCGGCCCGCACCTGGGACCTCGTCGTCGACCGCCTGGCCGGCCGTGACGTGGTCACGGTCGACTTCCGCGGATGGAGCCGGTCGAGCGCTCTGCCCGGTCCCTACACGCTCGGTCAGCTCGCCGACGACACGCTGGCCGTGATCGAAGACGCGGGGGTCACCGACTACGTCCTGGTGGGGCATTCGATGGGAGGCAAGGTCGCACAGCTGGTCGCGGCCACCCGGCCCGCCGGGCTGCGCGGCGTCGTTCTCGTCGGCTCCGGCCCGGCGAAGCCCGCCCCACAGGTCACTCCCGAGTACCAGGAAGCCCTGTCGCACGCCTACGACTCCGACGAGTCCGTGGCCGGGGCACGGGATCACGTCCTGACCGCGACCGAGCTGCCCGCTCCGGTCAAGGCGCGGATCGTGACCGATTCGCGGACCGCCACCGACGCCGCCCGCACCGAGTGGCCGCTGCGCGGCATCGCGCAGGACATCACCAAGCACACGCGCATGGTCGGTGTGCCGGCTCTCGTCGTCGCCGGAGAACACGACCGGGTGGAGCCGGTCGGCGTGCTCCGCGACAACCTGGTGCCCTACCTCTCCCAGGCCGACTTCGTCGTGATCCCCCGCACCGGTCACCTGATCCCGCTGGAAGCCCCGGCCGACCTCGTCGACGCCCTCACCGCGTTCGCGCCGCCGGCCCGACCGTGACACCGACCGCCCGCAGGTTGTCGCGAGCGCCCGGGTCCCAAGCGCGGGCGGGGGGTGTTCTGCTCCAGGAGGGCTTCGCGTTCGTCGGCGTCGAGGCCGGTGCCGGCGTCTCGACGCGGCGATCCGGAACGGCGGCACCGTGACCGTGCGCCGGCGGGACGGCGCCGCCGACCACGGCGACATCGTCGCCGCGCTCGTGGAGGACGAGGCCACCGTCAAGGTGCTGCGCCGCCAGCACGGGCGGGTGTGACTCCTGCCCCGCAACCCGGCTACAGCTCTGCGAACGGCTGGCGCCGATGATTGTCGGTGGTCGTGGTTAAGGTGACGATCATGAGTCTGTCAGCAGTGATGATCACGGTGGATTGTGCGGAACCGCAGGAGCTGGCCCAGTGGTGGGCCACTGCGTTGGGAGGCGAGATGGCCCAGGACCACGGCGACTTCGTCATCGTCAGAGCGCGGCCTCTGGCACTGGGCTTCCAGCGTGTGGCCGAAGAGCGGCGGGGCAAGAACCGTGTCCACGTCGACTTCTCCGCCGCGCCCGGCACGGACATGGCGGAGGAGGTGAAGCGGCTGGTCGCTCTGGGTGCGAGTGTCGTCGGCGAGCACAGCGTTCCGGGCCTCACCTGGACGGTGCTGCAGGACCCGGCCGGCAACGAGTTCTGCGTCCACTGAGTCATGGCCACCGTGCTGGTCACAGCCATTCCTCGATGACTGCGCCCGGCACGGACGCCTCATAGCGGACGGCCCGCACGGTCGTCCACGCCTTCGGCCGATACGGCCTGGACGGCCTCACCTCGGCTTGCTCGACACCCACCTCGCCTGCGGAACCGGACGCGCTGCCGCAACCGTAAGCGCGAAGCCGTCCCGGGCCTGGACGACCGCGGCCACGACCGGCTGCTCCGGACCCTTCGCACCCGACCTGGCCACCGGCAACGAGCCCTACCAGCTCGACTACACCTACGACGGCATCGGCAACCTGCAGAAGGTCACCAACACCACCGCCACCGGCGCCCAGGTCAACGACTACGTCTACCCCGGCTACTCCGCCGACCAGTCGGCGTACACCGCAGGCGCCGCCCACCCGCACGCCGTGGCCTCGGTGAAGACCCCCACCGGCACGGACAGTTACGAGTACGACGACGCCGGGCAGCTGAAGAGGCGCACCGTCGGTGGTCGCACGTCCGACTTCGTCTGGAACGAACTGAGCCAGGTCACCGCGACCAGCGGAGCCGCCACGACCGGATACGTCTACGACGGCGTCGGCAACCTGCTTGTCCGCAGGTCCTCGGCCGAGAACGTCCTGTACCTCGCGGGCCAGGAGGTCCACAAGGCACCCGGCGCCACCGCGAAGGCCACCCGCTACTACAGCGACGGCAGCTCGACCGTGGCGATGCGCACCGCGGTGGACAAGACCAGCAGCAAGCTCAGCTGGATCATGTCCGACGCCCAGGCGTCGACCCAGCTGACCGTCGACACCGCCACGGGCACCACCACCCGGCGTAAGTACCTTCCAACTCACGGTCAACGGCGCGCAGTTGCTCGACCAGAGCATGTGGGACTACGTCGACCAGCTATGGGCCTACCTGGTCAACCTGACCATCGACACGAGGAAGTCGGGCCGCGCCGAAGTGCTGTTCCCCGATCAGCCGATCCGTCTGTCCATGGAGCGGGTCGGGGCGTCCGACCTCTTGATCCGGTGTGACGCCGGGGACGGAAACCGCGTTGCCCGGGTCCGGAACGAAGAGTTCACCGCCGGCCTCCGGGAAGCGGCGGACCGCTTCTTCCGGGCCATGCTCGTGCTGATCCCTGAGAACCGAGCGGGCTACGAACACGAGGTGCGCAAGGCCGAGTCACTGACCTGATCTTCAGCGTGTGCCGTCCATGACGCCTCCGGCTGGATCAGCCGGTTCGGTACCTGCCGTACGGGAAGCGGTCTTCGTCTGGACATGTGCTCCGGCCAAGGGACACACCTGTCCAGCGCGAAGGCCGTGAGAACGAGTCCGCGGGACTGAGGTCCTCGACGTGCTTCCTGGACACGCTGGGAGGCGTGGACCGCGTGCCGGTCGTCGTGCGCCGGCCCTCCGGCCCAACCGTTCAGGCAGGGACCGGGCGGTGAAAGGCTGGTCCTGGCCGAGCGAACGGTGTGCGTCCTCGCCCGGATGCTTGCAGGCGCGGGCAGTCTCGGTGTGCGTCGGTATGGGTGTTCGGCGCCGGCGCGGTGTTCTCCTCGGACCGCATCACCTCGTACGGAACCGACCCTTGGAGCAACCATGCTCGCCGCTCGTCTGCACACCTGGAACACCACACCCGACCTTGAGGAGACCGCGCCCCCCGGGCCGCCCCGGGAAGGCGAGGTGACCGTGGAAGTGGAGGCCGCCGCCGTCACCCACCTGGACCTCACCGTCATGACCGGTACCTTCACGCACCGGCCCGCGCTCCCGTTCACCCCCGGTACCGCCGGTGTCGGCACCGTCGTCGAGGGCGACGCCGCGCTGCTAGGGCGCCGGGTGCTGGTCCGTGGCGGCGGCGTCGGGCTGGAGCGGGACGGCACCTGGAGCGAGCGCGTCGCGGTCCCGGTCGGCGCGACCCGCGCGGTCCCCCAGGAAGCGGACGCCGCGCTCGCCGCCACCTGTTACTCGCCCATGACCACCGCGTGGGCCGCAGTGAAGGCGGTGGGCCGGATCGCGAAGGGGGAGCGGGTACTGGTCACCGGCGCGGCCGGCGCCGTCGGTTCACTGTGCGTCCAGTTGGCCGCGCGGGCCGGGGCATACGTCGTCGCCGCGGTCCGAGACGAGGGTGCGGCCGGCGCTGTGCTCGACACGGCACACGAGGTCCTGGTCCGCCCGGCCGCAGAAGACATCGCGATCGACGGGGAGGTCGACGTCCTGCTCGACACCGTCGGCGGGGACACGGTCCCCGGCTTCCTGAGCGCCATGCGGCCCGGCGGGCGGGCGGTCCTCATCGGGTACGTGGCGGGCACCACACTCCGTGTCGACCTGCCCACGCTGATGTCCCGGGACGTCGCCCTGCTGCCGATGAACATGGTCCGCCGCGCTGTCCCCGCCGAGGTGTTCGACCGGTTGCTGAGGGACCTGACCGAGGGCCGGCTCACCCTCCGCACCACCGTCCTGCCCTTCGCGCGGATCGCGGAGGCGGTGGAGACCCGCCGGAAGGGGGGAGGGCGAGGCACGCTCGCCGTGCTGATGTGAGGCCGGCGGCACCGAGCGGGACAAACGATCCATGGCATGCCGATGGACCACGGAGCAGCATCTGGTCGCGATCCAGGCGCCGGTCAGCCTGGTGACGATGCCGCCGTTCGAGCAGGCCCTTCGCGGCCGGGGCCCGCTCCGGCCGCCTCCGCCGGGGGCTGCGGGTGACGGTGTCCGCGCCGCTGTACGGCGGCGGATGCGCTGCGCGAGCTGCCCGGCCGAGCGCTCGATGTGCCGCCGGCTACGGCGCCGGTGCCCGCCCGCCCGGCCTCCTCCCGGAACGCCAGTACGCGCGCCGGTGCCCCGCCGTCACCGCAACACGGTCGCTGCGTACCACCCGTCCTGCACCCGGCCTTCTCGCGTGCCCTGACCGAGCGGGGCCCGAGCCGAGGTGCTCGGCATGCCGTCCGGGTCTCAGGGATCATGTCGGCCCGGCCCGGCCCGGCCCGAGCGTGCGTCAGCCGTAGGACGGACACCCGTCGTGGAGGGCCCGATCCAGCGGCGTGCGCGCCGGGGCATGTGCGGCGTCACAGGAAGCGTCGTATCGGAGTGACGGCGGCTTCCTTGGCACGCTGGAGTATGGCCCGCCGTCTCCATCGGGTGAGGTCGATGTCGACACTGCGCCGCAGGTCCGCGTCGTAGTCTCGGTCGAGTTCGGCGGTGAACGTCTCGTCCAGGACGGCGAGCATGACCTCCTCGTCGTGGTCCATGGACCGGCGGTTGAAATTGGTGGATCCGATCAGGGCGGCGACCGAGTCCACGGTGATGATCTTGGCGTGCATCATGGTCGGCTGGTACTGGCGTACCCGCACGCCTGCTTCCAGTAGACGTGTGTAGGAGTGCTGGCCGGCGAGTTGGCAGGCGCGCTGGTCGGTGTGCGGCCCGGGAAGCAGGATCTCCACGCGCACCCCTCGGCGGGCGGTCTGACACAGCAGGTCGATGAAGTAGGTGTCGGGGGCGAAGTAGGCGGTGGCGAGGCGGAAGCGCTCCTCGGCGGAGGTGAGCATGACGCGGATGAGCGTCTGCATGTCCTGCCAGCCGATGCTGGCCGAGCCGCGTACGACCTGGACCACCGAGTCGCCGGCCCGCGCGTGCTCGATGAAGCGGTCGCGATCGTCGTAGAGCTGGTCGTGGCACTCGGCCCAGTTCTGCGCGAACGCGGCAGCGATGCCGTCCACGGCCGGTCCGCGCACCTGAACGTGGGTGTCGCGCCACTCCCCGGGGTTGCGGGCGTCACCACACCACTCCTCCGCGATACCGACGCCGCCGGTGAAGGCGGTCTGCTCGTCGACGATGAGAGCCTTGCGGTGGCAACGGTGGTTCTGCTTGAACGGCGACAGCCAGGCGGGCTTGCGGAACCAGGCCACCTGCACACCGGCCGCATCCATGAGATCCAGCAACCGCTGCTCGATGTCCTTGGCGCCGAAGCCGTCCAGCAGCAGACGGACGCGCACTCCCGCCCGCGCGCGATCAGCGAGAGCGACGGCGAAGTCCCGGGCGATCTGACCACGCCAGTACACGAAGGTCATCATGTCGATCGTGTACTGGGCCGACCTGATCGCCTTGAGCATGGCGGGGAAGATCTCGTCGCCGTTGCGAAGGGGCAGGAGATCGTTGCCTTCGGTGGCGGCTACACCGATCAGCCGTTCCAGACGGCGGCGCAGCCGTTGCTTGCGTGCCGCCGCGTCAGACGTGGTGAGAAGGTCCGGGGCTGCCGGTCCACTGCCTGGGGTCACGTCGTATCTCCCGTTCGACCATGAGGACGGATCGTTGCGGGCCGCTGGTGGAGCCCGAGAAGCAACATGCCCGGCGGGTACTGCCGCATGTCGGCGGCCGCGCGTGCGTGGGGAGCGGGGCGGGGGGAACCATGCAGGGCGGGCGGCCCGCATATGCCCTGTACTTTGTGAAAGTAACCCACATTTTATGTGCATGTCAGCGCGAGGTAAGGGCACCTGGTGGCCAGGAGGTTGATAACGATGGTTCCCCTGCTTCTGGTTCTTCTGCTGGCTCTGATCCTTTTCGGCGCGGGTTTCGCGCTGAAGGCGCTGTGGTGGGTCGCGGTGATCGTGCTGGTCGTGTGGCTGCTGGGCTTCGTCGTCCGTACGGCGGACGGCGGCGGCCGCAAGGGCCGCTGGTACCGCTGGTAGACGGCGGACACGCTCGGCGCGAGGTACGCGCCACGCACGAGAGGTGAGTGGGGCCCGGCCGGATACGGCCGGGCCCCACTCGCGTACGAACGCGCGTGGCGAAGGTGGTTGGGAGGGATCGGGCGTATCGGGCGCATCGCTGGGTACGTGAGTGATGCACCGGCTCCGCGGACCCAGCAGTGGAACCCTGCTCCTCCTGTCCGCGGGGCCGTTGCACGCCGCGCGGGCCGCGTCGTCATCCCTCCTGAGCGGATCGACCGAGGCCCACTGGTCCGGCCGCCCGGTATTCGCCCTGCGCTGACCGCCCGTCGGACTTCTGCCGCCTGCCGCAGGACACAACGCGGGGTCAAGGCAGGCGGATGTTGTCGTACCTGGTGTTCGGCTCCCCGTTGGCGTACACGCGCGGGGACGTGAACACCCCGACCAGCTCCTCACCGACGATCGCCCTCCGGGGAAGGCTCAGCCCGTAGTGCTCGCCCATCAGCCGGTACACGCCCCCGATGTCCGGGACGTGCAGCCTCCACTTCTCCGGCTCGCCGGGCGAGTCAGGGTTCGGGACGAGGCTGCCGAGCCCGAGCTCGGCGGTCATCCGCCGGGTGAGGGGATGGTCCGCCCTGACCGCCCGGTGCACCTCGCCGTCGAAGTAACTCCAGTCCAGCTTCCCGTCCACGGTCACATGGATGACGGGTGGGTCCATGGTGGTGTCCATGATGGTCAGCCATGTGCGGCCCTCCCACAAGTGCTTCACGTGGTCAGGGCGGTCCATGTAGAAGCCGTCGTCGCCCCCGCACAGGGCGAAGGCCCACCCCGCGTGCTCGCCCAGTCTGGACCAGTCCGGGATGTTGCCGGAGCGGTCCAGCGCCGTGTTGAACACCTCAGGGGACATGATGCCGAGGCCGGGATCCGCCCCCCGCATCGCCGCCAGCTCCTCGACGCCCACGCCCTTGACCATCTCCAGGTAGAAGCCCCAGGAGGTGAGTTCTTGCTGTATCCACTCGAATCCCTCGCCGCTCATGGACGGAAGTGTGGCAGCCACCGGCACTGCGCCCGGCGTCTCAGGCCCGTACTGGAAGACCGGCTCAGAACAAGGTGTCGGTGCTGTCGGTGGGTGGCGGGGCCGGCGTGCGGGTGCGGCGGGGACGCTCGGGCTCCGGTTCTTTCCCGAACAGTGCCTGTGTCCCGCACTCGTCGGGCACGGCGGGGACCGGCCGGCACACGGCCGCGTCGACGAGGTCGAGCGGGGCGGAGTCGTCGAAGTCGGCGCGCTGCATACGGGTCCAGTCGCGGCCCTGGGGTATGTCGGTCACTGGCGCTCTCCTGACTGTGCTCGAGGGCCGGGGGATGGGGGCGGGCGGCGGCCGCGCGGGCGGTCGTCTGCGTGGTGACGGTTGCGGCCGCTGTCGTCCTCCTCGATGCCGTATCACGTTGGTCGTCGCCCAGCGCACCGGCCCGGGCTGTCACTCCATCCTTCTGCCCGCACAACGGTCCCCGGATCGCCCGTCACCGACGACGTACGGGTACGTGCGAGGTGCCCTTGCCGAGGGCGGCCACGTCCCGCCGTCCGACCGGCGTCGTACGGGGCCGCGACGTCGTCTGCGGCCGACAGGCGTCATGGTGACCGGCCCGGGCCGGCCCGCGCGCGGTGCGCCGCTGCCCCGCCGACAGGGGGGCGGCGCGCTTCGGCTCGTGTCCGTCCATGGCTTTCCCCCTGATCAAGCAGCCCCAGCAGAATGCCGGAACCGCCCGTCCCCGTGCTGCCCTGACTGGACCCGGACGCTCACTGACGGTCGGGCCCTAGCCGATCAGGCGGCGGCGCCAGTCCAGGGGGGTGACGGTGATGGCCCGTCCGGGGTCATGGTCCCACTCGGCGTGGAGACCGACCGCTTCGAGCGCGGCCACGACCTCGTGACCAATGGCCGCAGTGGTCTGCGGCGAGCCGTCGAAACCGCCGTACAGGAGCGTCAGTCCGCGGCCGGCCGCGGCCGAGTCCGTGCACTGGGCGTGGAAGTAGACGAAACCACGGGCGTCGGGGTGGGCTTCACCACCGATCTCGGACTGGCCACAGTTACGGCAACAGGTGAAGTTCTCGCGCGCCGTGATACCGGCGTCCTGGAGGGCGGTGAACGCGCGGGTCAGCCGCTCAGGGTCCGTCTCGCCCTGCCACCCGGCCTGCTCCGCGACCCGCTCCAGCCACAGCCGGTCGGCCAGCGACTGCGCCTGCTCGCGTGAGACGGGCCGGCGGTCCTGGGTGACCAGGTACTCCTCGGCCAGCTCGGCCAGTTGGGCGCGTGAGGCGTAGCCGCCGACCAGCACCTGACGAACGCGCCTCTCCAGCTCCTCGCGCTCGTCCTCGCCGAGGTCGAGCGGCGGCACCTCCCGGGCGGGGCCCATGTCCAGCGACGACCAAGCAAGACCGCCCTCCCACCCGGCCTCCTGGCGTGCCCAGCCGGTAAGCGCCGCGATCACGGCCTCGGGTCCGTCAACCTTGGCCTGGAGCTGCCGGTCGGCGGCACCGTCGCGGTACTCCAGCGTGTAGTCACCACCGGCCTGGTGCCACACCTGGGCGAAGACGTCGGGCAGGTCGGGTATCCGCTGGACCACCAGGAACCGGTCACCGTCACCACCGATCCGCCGGACCAGCCCTCCCAGCTCCTCGGCGGACACACGGACGTGCCGCTCCCGGTTCTCCGTCCTCACCACGATCTCGAGCATGCGCAGACTCTGACACACGCCTCTGCGCGCGGTCCTCCCGGGACCCGCGGCGCAGCCGCTGCTGCGAGGGCTCGACCAGCCCTGGAACTGGACGGTCTCTGGCCGGGGTCTGACGACAGTCCCCGGTGCGACACGCGCCGCCCGACGGGGGACAGGGAGCCGAGGGAACCGGGAAAGGCGCCCTACTCGGTTTTTCCGGCGCGCGGTTAAGGTGCGGGCATGACCAACCAGGCCCCGACGCTGGAGGACGTCGCCCGTGAGGCGGGCGTCTCGCGGGCGACCGTCTCCCGGGTCGTGAACGGTGTCCGCAACGTGGACCCGGCGATCCAGAAGCTGGTGCACCGCGCGATCGAGCGGACGGGTTACGCCCCCAACCGGGCCGCCCGGTCGCTGGTGACCCGGCGCGCCGAGACGGTGGCGCTCGTGGTGTCCGGCGCCGGGGACACCTCGCGGGAGACCCAGGACGCCTTCGTCGCCCGGGCCTTCGCCGACCCCTTCTTCGGAAGGGTGGTCTCAGGGATCGTCGGCTTCCTGCGGCCGCGCTCCATGTACCCGGTGCTGATGTTCGCCGAGTCGCCCGAGGACCGGCAGGAGGTGCTGACCTATCTGCGGCAGGGCCGTGCCGACGGCGCGCTCGTCGTCTCCACCCACGCCGACGACCCGCTGCCCGCGCTGCTGGCCGAGGCGAAGCTGCCCACCGTGCTGTTCGCCCGCCCGGCACGCGAGGTCCCCCTGAGCTACGTGGACCTGGACCACCGGCACGGCGGACGGCTCGCGGCGGAGCACCTCCTCGCCCGCGGCTGCCGCAGACCGGCCACCGTGACCGGCCCGCTGGACCTGCCGGCGAGCCGGGAGCGGCTCGCGGGTTTCCGTGACGCGCTGGCCCGTGACGGCCATCCGCACGTGCCGTTGGCCGAGGGCGGCTTCACCGTCGACAGCGGCATCGCCGCCATGGAGCGGCTGCTCGCCGAAGCACCGGACGTGGACGGCGTGTTCGCCGCCAACGACCTCATGGCACAGGGCGTCTGCCAACTGCTCCGGCAGTGGGGCAGGCGGGTGCCCGAGGACGTCGCGGTGATCGGCTTCGACGACTCGGGGGTCGCCCGGACCTGCACACCGCCGCTGACGACGGTTCGCCAGCCGGTCGAGCGGATGGCGGCGGAGATGGCCCGCCTCCTCGACGAACTCGTCCGCCGGAACGGTACCGGCCCGACGCGTGTCCTCTTCGAGCCGGAACTGGTCGTGCGGGAGAGCGCGTGACGCGCGTGACCGGGGCGGGGGCCGGGAGCGGACCGAGGGCCCGGCCGGCCCCGCGGTGTGCGGGACCGGCCGGGCCGAGGGGCGGAACCGGCGGTCAGGGCAGCCGGTAGTCCGCGTTCAGGGCCGCACCCGCCTCCGGGTGCGTCTGGTCGTAGCCGCGGGCGTCGCACTGGAGGCCGCCCACGATGCAGTGGTCGACCATGGCCTTGAGCGTGCGCTCCTCCCACGCGTTGAAGAAGTCGTAGTGGAAGGAGTAGCCGCGCCCGCTCGCGAGGCGAACCTGCGACATGTCGCCGTTGACCGGGAAGGCCATCTTGAACTCGATCATCGGCAGTGCGACCGGGTGGTCGTCGGGGCAGATGTTGTCGTTCGTCCCGGGCTTGACCACCGGGTAGGACATGTGGCTCTTGTGGTCCGGTGTGTCGAGGTACTTCCCGTCCCAGCAACTCGGCGCCTGGAAGCGGATGTTGAGCTGTACGTCGGCCCGGTTCGGGCAGCTCGCGGGGAAGTCGGTGTTGAAGTAACTGTCGCCGCACTCCCAGCCCTCGACGAAGCCGCGGTGGTGGCGGAACTGGTCGGCGCTCTGCATCGGATCGCCCACCACGAACCGCAGGCCCTTGGGGAAGGGCCGCACACTGGTGTAGTCGGTGACGCCGGCCTTGTAGTAGATCGTCTGGGGCCCGACGGGCAGGATCTTCTGGTCGCCCTTGTACAACGAGGGCATCCAGTACCCCGAGGCGTCGGCGGGTGCCTTGCAGGTGGTGGCGCCGCCGTACAGAGAGGCCGTGGTGCTGCTCGCGTCGGTCGAGGTGTTGCCCATGAAGGTGTGGTCGTGGGACTTGCCGGGCTGGCCCGGGTAGACGATGGGGTCGTCCGGAGCGGTGTGCGTGACCGAACAGTTGGCCTGGAACTCGTGGAAGTAACGCGGCGGCGGAGTCTTCGTGGACGGCGTGACTCCGGTGACCTGCGGCACGGCCGGTATGTAGCCGTCGCCGTCCGGGTCGTCGCCGGACGCCTGGGTGGAGACGGCCATCACGTGCCCGGTGCGCGCGGCCGCGGCGGCGGGAACCTCGCGGTTGTCACCGGCGGCGGAGGTGATGGTGCCGACGCCCAGGACACCGGCGAGGAGGGCGGTGCCGAGGAGGAGTGCGGGGAGTCGCTTCGGACTCGATCTCATGGGGGTCTCCTGCCCGTGGGGTGGGAAGAGGGCCCGCGCGCACACGTGTGTGACACGCGGGTGGTGCGTCCGGTGCGGTGGCGGCGGAACACCGCGGAGAGTGCCGTCACCGTCGTCCGGGGTCGTCCGGGACACAGCCGTCAGCTGTAGATCCCCAGTTCGTGGAGGGAGTAGCCCCAGCCCGTACCGCGTGCCGTCAGCCGGAGGCGCACGTAGCGGCCGGTGGCCGAGACGTCGACGGTGTCGACGTCACCGTCGCCGGCGGTCGTGGAGTACACCGAGCGCCAGGTGGTCGCGTCGTCGGACACCTGCACCTCGTAGGACTTGGCGTAGGCGGGGTCCCAGACGAGCTGAAGCCTGCGCAGCGCCTTGGAGGAGCCGAGGTCCACCTGGAACCACTGCGGGTCGCTCCAGTCGCTGGCCCAGCGGGTGTCCGCGCGGCCGTCGACGGCCAGCTCCGGGGTGCAGGGGCAGTCGCCGTAGGACTGCTGGGAGGAGGAGGCGGTCGCGGGCCGGTTCAGCGCCAGGTCGGTGCCGCTCACCGGCGGGGCGACGACCTTGACGGACCTGGTCTCGATGCCGGCGTTGCCGTGCCCGTCCTCGGCCTGCACGTAGACCTTCCACACGCCGAGCTTCTGCGGCGCGGTGACCGTGAAGTTCCCGTTCCCGGTCGAGCGCCACTGCGCCTCGACGAGCCGCTTGTCCCCGTTCGCGTAGTTGCCGCTGAGGAAGATCTTGTACGTGACCGCGTCACCATCCGGGTCACGGACGTCGGCGTGCACGGTGAAGTCGCCGCCGGCCGGTGCGGAGGAGGCCGGGGAGACGGTCATGCCGCTGATGACCGGGGGCGTGTTCCCGACGGACGCCGAGCCGGTGTACGCCTTCTTGACGGCGTAGTACGACAGTCGCTTCAGCCCGTCGGGCACGAGGTTGAACCAGACGCCGCCGAAGTCGTGTTCGGTGCCGTAGTGGAAGAGGGTGGCGCCCAGGGCCACGCCCTGGTGGCCGGTGACGCAGTTCCATGCCCTGGTGTACCCGTCCGCCTTCTGCACGTCGGTCGGCTCGTCGGGGACGCCGTTGGCGTCGTCGGGCACCTCCCACTCGCCGGCCGGTCCGGTCTCGGTGATGATGTACGGCTTGGTGTACCCCCCGTCGATCCAGTCCTGGCGGACCTTGCACACGTTGCTGTACGAGTTCATCGCGTACAGATCGAGGTCGGGTGCGTTGCGCTTGTAGTACGGCCAGGCGCCGGTCCACGCGTCGGTGGAGGTGACCGGGTGGTCGGGGTCGATGCCGTGGATCTTCTTGGCGACGTCGTTGACGAAGCTGGTGTAGGCGTTGCGCTGGGCCTCCAGTTGGGTGCCGCTGTAGCAGTTCTGGAGACCGAGGACCGACTCGTTGCCGACGTTCCACATCAGCGTCGCCGGGTGGCTCTTGTAGGCGTCCACCCACTTGGCGAACTCGGTGAGCATGTTGTTCTTGTACGTGGTGTCGGTCACGTAGTCGACGCAGCCCCCGGCGCCCGGTCCGCCGCCGGGCTGGAGCCAGAAGCCGTTGATCACGCGGATCCCGTTGGACGCCGCGGCGTCCAGCAGGGCCTTGCTCGAACCGTCGGTGCCCCAGGTGCGGATCGTGTTGGCGCCCATGGCCCTGACGTCCGGCAGGTACTTGGGCGCGTCGGAGACCGCCGGGCCCCAGGTGACTCCCTTGACGGTGTACGGCTGGCCGCCCACGGTGAGGCGCCAGTTGCCCTGGCCGCCCTCGACCTTCACGGCGCCCGGGGCGGGGGGCGGTGCGGTGCCGCCGGCGGAGCCGTAGACCTGGAACTCCCAGAGCGAGTACCCGTACCCGCCGGACCGGGCCAGGCCCTGCATCCGGACGTAGCGGCCGCTCCCGGACACGGCGAGGTCGTCGGTGCCGCCGTCGCCGCCGGTCACCTTCTTCAGGGTGCGCCAGTCGGCGCCGTTGTCGGACGCCTGGATCTCGTAGTCCTTGCCGTAGGCCGACTCCCAGGTCAGCACCACACGGCTGAGGTCCGACACCTGGCCCAGGTCGACCTGGAACCACTGCTGGTCGCTCCACTGGCTGGCCCACCGGGTCCCGGTGAGGTCGCCGTCCACGGCGGCGGCCGCCGCGTAGCCGTCGCCCTCCTGTGAGGAGGCGGTGGCGGGCCTGCCCTGGGACAGGAGGGCGTCGGCCGCGTGCGCGCCAGGGGCGAGCGCCACGGTGAACGAGGAGGCGAGGAGGGCGCCGAGGGCGACGAAGGGCACGGTCGCACGGCGACGGTGGGGGGTGGTGGTAGCCGGTCTGGACAACGGGTGCTCCTGACGGGTCGGGTCGCGGAGGACAGGACGTGGTGCCGGAGGGGGCCGGTCCGCGGCGGTGCGGGCATGCGCCGGCCGCGCTCCGGCGGAGGGGGCCTTCCCCGTGCGGGTCGTGCGGGGGCTGCGGTCCCCTCCGGGCCGCGGTGGGGGGCAGGCTGGTCCGGCCCGGAGGGGAGTCGTTGCCGGCCCGTGTACGGGGTGAGGCGGACCGAATGGGTTCACCACGCTGGTACCGAGACCGGGCACGAAGTCGTCTCCTCAAGAAGCGGAGTTGAGAGAAGGGGGCTCGGAACGGGAGTGCGGGAGAGCGCTCTCCCGACCATGCCCGGCAGTCATCCCCGGGTCAAGGAGTCGGGCGCCTTTTCTTTCAGCTTTACTTAAGTGGGAGTCGAGCGGGCTACGCCACGGCGGACTTCGCCCACGCGGTCGTCGAGTCGGGGTCCGCCTCCCGGCAGCCGGCCGAGAGCGTCATAGACCGACAACGGTCGGCGACCGACCTCGATTGGGTGCAGGGGCGGGTGCCGGTCAGTTAGACCTTGCTGAGCCGGGCCGCCGACGAAGAGTCCTCCTCAGCGGTCACCTTGTAGCCGGGGACAGAGGGCCAGCGGACTGTCAGAACCACGGACTCCTCCTCCGCGAACCAGGAGTGATCCACGCCCCGGCCCCACACGACGTAGTCCCCCTGCTCGGCCAGGACGACACTGCGCCCGGGCAGTTCCACCCGGAAGCGCCCGCTGATGAGGACCAACAGTGCGGTGCGCTCTTCGCCGGTCACCCACTGGGCCCGCTCATCGCCCTGGGCGTGGACGCCCCATTTGATCTCCACGTCGTCGCTGTGACGTGGATCGGAGGCGTCCTTGAAGTGTCCCAGCAGCCACCCCCGGTCCAGCGCCGCGTCCCTCCCGGCGTTGCCCACGTACACCCTGTCGGTCATGGCTCCCGAAGGTAGCAGCGAGCCGCGTCGGCACTCACGGCAGCAACCGGACTGCCGGTACGTCTGCGTCACCGAGAACCGGACACGTGCCCCGTACGCCCTCCCACCGGAGGGGAGGACCGGTTCAGCGGCGCAGCACGTTGAAGGCGAAGGCGTCGCCCCGGTGGTAGTCCTCCGCGTACAGCACCGGCCGCCCCGCGGGCGTGATCACCGTCTCCGAGATCAGCAGCCAGGGCCCGAGGCCGCCCAGGGAGTACCGCCGTTGCACGTCCTCGGGCAGTTCCACCGCGCTCAGCCGGGCGGCGGAGGACACCGGTGGATGGCCGTGGGCGGCGAGCATGTCGCTCAGCGACCCGCTCCAGTCGAAGTGCCGTACAGGCCCCGGAATCGCGTCTCTGACGATGCTGGCCACGCTGTAGACGAGCGGGTCGTCACCGTCGGACCGCAGCCGTTCCAGCCGGATCACCGTGTCGTCGTCCGCGAGGCCCAGCGCCTCGCGGGCGACCTCGCCCGGGGCCTGCTCCGCGACGGAGAGCACGACGGTGTGCGCCTGGTAGCCCAGGGCCTCCAGCATGCTGCTGATCGACTCGAAGCGGGTGATGGGACGTTCCACCTTGAGCGCACCGAGGGGGGACATGAACCGTCCGCGGCCGCGCTCGGCGACCACCATGCCCTCCTGCTCCAGCAGCTTGAGCGCCTCCCGGGCGGTGGACCGGCCGACCCCGCACAGTTCCGCGATCTCCGCCTCGCTGGGCAACTGGTCGCCGGGGACCAGCCCACGGGACCGGAACAACTCCACCAGCCGGTCGCGCACTTGGGCCGACATGGGGCGTTTTGCGGGCATGTGGGGCTTCCTGTCGGGCGGAGCGGATCCGGCTGCGGACTAAAGGCACCGCACAGTCTATGACGAGCGCCGTGCGGCGGGAGCGTACGGCGGACGCCCCCGTGCACCGGGGCCGTTCACCCGGCCGGAACGGTTTCCTGCGGCCAGGCTCCCTCGTGGGCGCAGGTCTCGGCGGCGGTGCGGGAGCCCGCCCGCATCGACTGTGCGACGTCCGCTCCGGCGGTCCGCGCCGCGAGGGAACCGGCGATGTAACTGTCCCCCGCGCCTGTGGTGTCCACGACGTCGGTCGGCAGGGCCGGCACCTGCCACCAGGAGCGCCCGTCGTGGCCGATGCTGCCGGCCGCACCGCAGGTGACGATCGCCAGTGCCGCCCCGCCGGCGACCGCCTGACCGGCCAGCAGGCGGGCGTGGGACACGTCCTCGCCGGCGGAGCAGAAGGCGATGCCGAGTCCGTCGAACCCCTCGGTGACCGCGCAGTCCTGGCTGAGGAGCACGCCCCGGCCGGCGAGCGTCCGGCGGACCAGTGCGGCGGACTCGGCCGGCAGCATGCCGATGTGCACGGCGCCGCACCGGCCGAGCCGCTCCAGTTCGGCTTCGTCCGGCCGGTACTGGGCGCAGACGGCGAAGTCCTCGTACTCGAAGGACCGGTCGCCGGTGGCGTCCACCCGTATCCGGGAGACCGAGGTGTGGCCGGGCAGCACCACGAGTCCGTCGGTGCGCACGCCGTGGGTGGTGAGGGCCGCCCGGACGCGGGCACCCGCCCGGTCGGGGCCGACGGCGCCGGAGTAACGGCAGGCGTTGCCCGCGCGGGCCAGGTCGACCGCGACGTTCAGGGCGTTTCCGCCCACATAGCTCCTGCTGAGGGTACCGACGTACTCGTCGATGGTGTTGTCCCCGACCGTGGCGAACAGCAACGGGCTCTCCTCTCGTGGCGGACGCCGGTGTCAGTAGGACACGCGCTTGTAGTAGCGGCGCGTGGTCAGCGGGTGGTCCCGCTTGACTTCCAAGTGTGCGCTGACCCGCTCGAACGCCGTGGCCAGCAGCACCGGGGAGATCAGCGACCGGGTGCGGGCGCCGACGCCGGGCAGTTCGAAGGCGGCGGTGTCGAAGACGGAGAGCTTGTCGGTGTAGCGGGGGGCGAAGGCCTCGACCCGCTCGACCAGCGCGCGGCCGTCGTCCTCGCCCTTGAAGGTGATGACGCTGACGTCCTTCTCGACCAGTTCGAGGGTGCCGTGGAAGAAGTCGGCCGCGTGCACCGGGCGGGTACGGATCCACTGCATCTCCTCCAGGATGCACATGCCGTAGTAGAAGGCCTCCGCCCAGGTGGAGCCCGCCCCGGTGATGATGTGGTACGGCTCGTCCTGGATCCGCGCGGCGAACCGCTCCGCCTGCTCCTCGAAGCCCTGCTTGACGTCCACCAGGAGCTTCGGCAGCAGCTTCAGGTCGGCCACCACCTCGTCGTAGTCGGTGATCTCGCCGCGCTCCTGCATCAGCGCCAGGGCGAGGATCAGGGACTGCAGGTAGAACGACTCGCAGGAGGTGTCGTCCTCAGCGAAGTTCACGAAGGAGTGGTCCGCGCCTTCGGCGAGCGGGGTGTCCGCGTGCCCGGTGAGCGTGATGACGGTGGCGCCCCGGCTCTTGCAGTACCCGAGCGCCTCGACGCTCTCCGCCGTGGTGCCGGACAGGGACGGGATGACCACCACCGAGTGCGGGCCCAGGTGCACCGAGCCGCCCGCCACCAGCTCCGCCGGGGCCTCGACGTGCACCGGGAAGGCCGAGCGGGTCTGGAGCAGCCGGGCGGCAGGCAGCATCAGGATGCCGGCTCCGCCGGAACCCACGAAGAAGAGGTTCCGCGCACCCTCGCGCAGGCACCGGGCGACCGCGTCCCGCAGCCCGTCGGCCAGGTCGATCGCGCCGGACTGGATGCGCAGGAAACGGTCCGTGTCGAAGTTCAGCATTGACGCCTTCATCTCCGGTGGTCGGACGGCCATGAGGCCGATTTGTTGTCTGACAAGTACGAATTGAAGTCAGACAAGTTGAGTCTGTCAAGGCGCCTGGAAACTCTTGACACTCGTCGTTCACCTCCGTGACAGTGGCCTGCACCCACGTCAGACTTCCGCAAATCCTGTCTGACAAGTTTTCCGTGAACAGTGCGATAACCGAACCGGGAGGGCGCTCATGCCCGTCGACCACACATCGGGAACCGTCCGAGCCGGCGGGGAGAAGCAGCGTGCGCGCGACGGAGGCGGAAGCGGCGACGCGCCCGCCGGGCTACGCCGCAACCTCAGTCTGTGGCAGGTGCTCGGCGTATCGATCGGCGTCATGGGCCCGACCCTGTCCGCCAACATCAACCCGCAGGGCGCCGAGCCCGCCGTCGGCCGGGCGATTCCACTGGCGATCGCCATCGCCACGGTGGGCGTGCTCCTGCTGTCGTACAGCTTCGTGCGGCTCAGCCAGCACTTCAACACGTCCGGATCGGTGTTCGGCTTCGTCGGCGCCACCCTGGGCGCCCGCGCGGGCACCGTCGCCGGCTGGTGCCTGCTCGGCACCTATCTGCTGTTCGGCATGAGCAGCGCCTACTCGGCCGCCATCTTCTCGACCTCGCTGATCGAGTCGCTCGGCCTCCTGTCCGACCCCCCGAACTGGCTGCCCCACCTGATCGCCCTGCTCGTCCTGCTGGCCGCGGCGGTGATCACGGTGTTCCCGGCCCGACGCGGCGCCGACCTGCTGCTGTGGATAGAGGGAGCCACCGTCGTACTCATCCTGCTGATCAGCGCGGTGGTCGTCTACCGGATCAGCACCGCGCACGGCCCGCAGGGCCAGGAGTTCACCCTGTCCGTCTTCCGGCCCGCCGAGGGCACCGGCAGTTCGGCGCTCTTCCTCGGCGCCGTGTTCGGCTTCCTGGCCTTCGCGGGCTTCGAGAGCGCGGCCACCCTCGGGGAGGAAGCCCGCGAGCCCCGCCGCACCATCCCCCGGGCCGTCATCGGGACCGTACTGATCGGCGGTGTCTTCTACATCGTCACCAGCGCCGTGGAGGTCATGGGTTTCGGCACCCGCGCCTCGGATCTGGCCCGTCTCCACGCCAGCGGTTCGCTCTACGGTGATCTGGGCGGGGCCTACCTGTCCTCCTGGGTCGGTGACATCGTCACGGTCGGGACCACGGTCTCGGCGCTGGGCGGCGCGATCGGCTGCCTGATCGGCGCTTCCCGGATGCTGCTGTCCCTGTCCAGGGCGGCGACGACCAGGGACACGGTGGTCACCCGGGTGTCCCTGCGGTACGGCACACCGGTCGGGGCCGTCGGCGTGGCCTTCGCCGTGATGGTGGCGTCCGTGGTGGTCTTCGGATGGGTGGCCCGCGTGCCCGTCGCCCTGCCCTGGGCGTGGATCGGGACGGTGGGGACCCTGATCGTTCTGGTGGTGTACCTGCTGGCGACGGTGGGCGCCGCCGGGATGCTGCTGCGGACCCGGCGGGTGCCGCGCCGGGAACTGGCCATCCCCGCCGCGACCGTGGCCGTGCTCGGCTACACGCTGTACCGCAACATCGTGCCCTACCCGACGGGCGCGGCCTTCTGGCTGCCGATCACCGCCGGCGCCTGGATAGCGGTGGCACTGGCCGCCGTCCTGCTCTCTCCGGCACTGGTACGGAGGATCGGGCACCGGCTCACCGAGGAGGAAGGACTCACCTGACCCCGACCGGCGGGCGCGGCTCGCGTTCGCGGCAGCCGGACCGGAGGGCCGTTGTGCCGTGGGCGGGTTCGAGCCGCGGGTCGTCATCGCCGCTGGTCCCGGCGTTCGACGTGACCCGGGCGGCACCCCGGCGGCGGTCACCGCGCGGGCGAGGCCGGGATCAACGGTTGGGCCGGTCCGGAGCCCGTCGACGCCCCTGCATCCCTGCGGCCGTTCTACGCGGGTGACCGCCTGCGGGGCCGGCCCGTGGCCGGGAACGACGGCCGCACGTTCCGGCCCGGCCTCGGCCGGGTGCCACGTGAGGTTCTGAACGACCTCCGGGTCCGCGCGGCCGGACGCCGGCTCGACGCCGCCGGCTCGGACGACGCCGAAGGACGTGTGGACAGGACGCCGCGGTGAAGGACGGCGGGGCGCAGGCCCGTTCGTCGCCGGACCGGCTCCACCTCGCGTACTGGGCCGGCCGGGCGGCCCACCGCGGCACGGTGCCCCGGATCGTGCGCACGGTCCCGCAGGCCGGCCTGTCCCGGGTGCTGCTGGTGGGACACTCACGAGGCGGAGAGGGTGTCAACCGCGCCGCGACGGACGGCCTTTGCCCGCCGCCGGCCCGTCAGGACGGCTACCGGGGCCCGGTACGCCGGCGCATCCGTGGCACGGTCCACATCGCTTCGACGCTCTCGGCCGGAACCCGGTCGCGGATGTGCCGTCGGTGACGATCCCGCCCGGCCGTGACGGCGGCGTGTCCGGTCTCCAGGGCCGGGTGTACGTCGACGCCACCCCTGGGATCAGCCGTGGTAGCGCCGTGTACATGGTGGGCGCCCACCACGAAGGCGCTTCGTGGGCGGGCGGACCCGGAGGCGGCGGTCCCGGGCAGCCCGGGGGCCGGCTTTCCCTCCCGTGTCCGCCACCGTCCGCGCCCCGCGTCGCCCGCTGCACGAGCAGGACGAATGACCGCCGTGTCCAGTGCCATGGAGGGGGTGGCATCCAGGCGCCGGGGCCCCGACGACCCCTTTGCCCGGACCGCCGCACTCCGGGCCCGCCGGTCCTCCAGGGGGCGTCGGCGCCCGTCGGTTCGGGAGTCCCTGGGCGGCCGGGCCCCTACCCGCCGGACCGGCGGCGAGCACCGCCGTCACCAGCCTCGTCCCCGTGCCGGACAGGGACATGGAGGAAGCCGCGGCCCGGACGGTGCGCGTCCCGTGCGTGCCGCCCGCTGCGGAGTGGCCCGTCATCGAGCCGGAGTGATCTGCCGTCGGCTCCGGAACTGGAATTCCGGCCGAGAGCCGTGGTGCGCGCGGTCCGCGGCCGTCGCGGTCGCCGTCATGGTCGAGCGGCCGACCTTCCCGACCGGAGGAGCGGTCGTCGTCGCGTTGCCCGGCGTGCTCTGCCTCGTGGCGCCGGAAGCGGCCGCATGCGCGCCGCCGGCCCGCCGTCAGCTCGTGGGAAGCCGGCGTGGGATCCGGCCGAACAGCAGCAGGTCGACGATCCGTTCCGCGAGGTCGTGCGGGGGCGGGGTTCCCGTCATCAGCTGCCGGTAGAAGACGGGGCCGGCCAGGACGTCCATGAAGAGCTCGATGTCCGTGTCGGCGGGGATGTCACCCCGGTCGACGCCGCGGCGGATGACCTGCGCGCAGTTGGCCCGCCGCGGGTCGAGGAAGGCGGCCCGGAACGCCTCCAGTGTGCCGGGTTCGTCGGCGAGGTCGTTCAGGAGCCCGGGAAGGGCCCTGCCTGCCGTGGTGGAGGTGTAGTTGGCGATGGTGACCTTGAGCCAACTCACCAGGTCGTCACGGGTGTTGCCGGTGTCGGGGATCGGCCCGGTGGACAGCGAGGCGCCCAGGGCCCAGCCCACCAGGTGTCCTTTCGACGCCCACCAGCGGTACAGCGTGGCCTTGTGGACGCCGGCGTGCGAGGCGACGGACTCCATCGTCAGGTCGCGGTAACCCTGCTCGGCGAGCTGCTGCAAGGTGGCGGAGAGGATGGACTCCCTCCGTCGCGGTCCGGCCTCGCCGTCCGGTGACCGCTTTTGTATGGAGACCCCTGCACGCTCTGGCATAGGGGCCATTATGCATGCGAGTATTGCGACGCGACGTCGCGTCGCAGTCGGCTGCGCTCGTGCGTCGTGCACCCCGAGAGGGCGTCGCACGTGCCCGGATATCGCGGACCCTTCCTCGCGGGAGGGCTGGGTGAGAGGTGGCATGTCCCATTCGGTGATCCGGGGACTACGCGCGGTGGGCTCACGCCGGTTGCTCGCGGCGTGCCTTCTCGGCGGAACCGCGGGATGGTCACTGACCGCGGCAGGAGCGGAAGTGACGTCGCTCGCTCGCGCCTATCACCTCAGCCTGCCCCAAGTCGGCATCCTCACCTCGGCGTTCAGCATCACCTACGCCACCGCCCAGGTGCCGTCCGGAATGGCGGTGGACCGGTTCGGCGCGCGGCGGGCGGGTGTGTGGGGAGCGGCCATGGTGGCGGCCGCGTACGCCGTCGCCTCCGTCGCCCCATGGGGTGGTGTGGCCTTCACCTGCCGGGCCATCGCCGGCATCGGCGCTGCCCTGTGCTATGTCGCGGGTGCCGAAGCGGCACGCGGCAGCGGCACCGGCGCGGTGGGCCAGGGCGTCTTCGGCGGTGCGGCCGCGGCAGCGGGCGGAGCCGCCCTGCTGGTCGTACCGCTCGCAGGCCACGCACTGGGGTGGCGCTCGACATGGGTGACGTCCGCGCTGCTCGCCCTGGCCGGCCTGGTGGCCGTCCTCAGCGCCGTCCCCGCAGCCGTGCCGGACGGGGCACGCGAAGCGACGGAAGGAACCGGCACTCGGCACTCCCTCCTCCGGGACGGGGAGTTGTACCGACTGGCCGCGGTCCACGCCGTCACCTTCGGCGGATCGGTGGTCCTGAGCAACTGGGCGGCGCTGATCCTTCGACGGACCTGGCACGTCTCGGGCACCTTCGCCGCCGTCAGCGCCTCACTGATCCTTCTGACGACGATCGTCAGCCGCCCCTTGGGGGGGTACCTGGCCCGGAGGCGGCCAGGACACGGCCTTCGCTGGACCGTCGGCTCACTGCTGACGGGCAGCCTGTGCGTGCTGGCCCTGACCGCCGGTCAGCCCGCCGCCGTGGCACCGCTGCTGTGCGTGGTGCTCGGCATCGCCTCCGGACTTCCCTTCGCGGGCGTCTTCGCCGCGGCGCAGCAGCGCCGCCCGGACCGCTCCGCGGGCGCGGTCGGGCTGATCAACGCGCACGCCAATCTGGTCATCGTCATCGGCACACCACTGCTGGGCGCAGCCGTGGCCGGAGGGTGGACGAGCACGGCGATCGTCGTGTCAGCGGCCGTGTGGACCATCCCCCTGATCTGCCTGCCGGGCGGACCTCCCGGCCCAGGGCGCGGCCGGCCGGGAGAGAGCCCCGAACGCGGTACGGCCACCGGCCACGGGGCCGCCCCTCCCTCGGAACGAACCACTGTTCGTGACCCATAGACAAGACCCATGGACAAGAAGGGAACGTCTCGTGCGCATCAACCATGAGCGCCTCCAGCAGCGGATGGCCGGAGCCCGGCTCGACGCGATCGTGAGCACCACGGCCGAGAACCTGATGTACCTGACGGGCATCGACAGCGTGCACCTGGACATGTTCCCGCACTCGGGACGCGCCTTCGCGGCCCTGTCCCAGGACACCCGGCGCGGTGCCGTCTTCGTGTGCGGGCGCTGCGAGGTGGACCAGTTCCTCGACGCCGACGAGCCGATCCGTGAAGCCGTCGCGTACGGGCCCTTCTTCCGGGAAGTCCCCGAGGAAGCGGTACTGGATCCCGAGAACGAGCTGTTACGGGAGGTCAGCTGGGACATCCGCTTCGACGACGCCCGCTCCGCGCTCGTCCACGCCATCCGCAGCGTCTGCCCGGGCGGAGGGCGGGTCGGCATCGACGAAGACGGCGTCCCCTCCGACTTCCTCGACGCCCTGGCGAAGGAACTGCCGGGGTGGGAACTCGTCCCGGCCGCCCACCACCTGCGCTGGGTACGGCAGGTGAAGACCGCCCGGGAACTCGAACGGGTGGCCGCCGCGGCAGCCGTCGCCGAGCAGGCCATCCGGGCCACGCTCGCCATCGCGCAGGACGGCGTCACCGAGCGCGAACTGGTACGGGAGTTCAACCGATCGGTCGCGGCCCAGGGGGGCGTTCCGAAGTTCACCCTCATCCGCATCGGCGCCAACGCCGTCGCCGGGCAGCGCCGCCCGACCGGCACACCGCTGCGGCGCGGTCAGGCGATCTGGTTCGACGTCGGCGCCGTGGTCGACGGCTACTGGTGCGACATCGCCCGCGTATGCACCCTCGGCGAACCCGAACCGCGTCTGGCACGCCTCTACGACGCCGTACTCGCCGGCGAACAGCGAGCGTTGGAGGCCGCGCGCCCGGGCATGACCGGTGAACAGCTCTTCGACCTCACCGTGGACGCCGTCCGCGCGGCCGGCATACCGCACTACCGGCGCAACCACGTGGGCCACGGCATCGGGGTGGAGGTCTACGACCCCGTCCTGATCCGCCCGGGCAGCACCGACGAGCTGGAGCCCGGAACGGTCGTGAACATCGAGACGCCGTACTACGAGTTCGGCTTCGGGTGTGTGCACGTCGAGGACCCGTTCGTCGTGGGCGCCGACGGCAACCGGCTGCTCACCACCATGCCGAGGGAGCTGATCGTCCTGCCCTGACCCGAGACCGACCCCCCCCGCCGGATACGCCAGATCGAGGAGATCACGTGATTTACGAGAACGTACTCGAAACCCTCGGCGACACCCCGGTCGTCCGATTGCGCAACCTCCTGCCCCGGCCGCAGGACCGGATATACGTCAAGCTGGAGGGCACCAACCCCTCGGGCAGCATCAAGGACCGGGCCGCCCTCCACATGGTCGAGGAAGCCGAACGCGACGGCCGGCTCGCCCCGGGCAGCACCATCATCGAGTCCACCTCCGGGAATTTGGGCAAGTCCCTGGCACTGATCGGCGCGGTCAAGGGCTACCGCGTCATCCTGGTCGTCGACCCCAAGACACCCCAGTCCGTGCTGTCGTACGCCACCAGCCTCGGCGCGGAACTCGACATGGTCGACCGCCCCGACGCCGACGGCAGCTACCAGGCGGCCCGGATCCGCCGCGTCGGCGAGCTGCTCCTGCGGCACCCGGGGGCCTACAGCCCGGACCAGTACAACAACCCGGACAACCCCCAGGCACACGCGCTGCGCACGGCACCGGAAGTCGCCAAGGACTTCGACGACCTCGGCGCCCTGGTCGCGACGGCCAGCACCGGCGGACACGTCAGCGGTCTCGGCAGCGCCCTCAAGGAACGTTTCCCCTCCCTGCACGTGCGCGCGGTCGACGCCTACGGCTCCGCGGCGTTCGGGCACTCCTTCGCACCGTACAAGATGCGGGGGATCGGACTGAGCTGGCAGCCAGGCAACCTGCACACCCGCTACGTCGACTCCCTCCACCGGGTCGCCGACACCGAAGCCCTGTCGACGTGCCGTGTCCTGGCGCGGGAAGAGGGGCTGCTGCTCGGCGAGTCGGGAGGGGCCGCCGTCTTCGCGGCGCTGACCTACGCGGCCGAGCATCCAGGCCGTCCCGTGCTCGCCATCGCCCCGGACACGGGGGCCAACTACCTGTACGAGTCCTACGACGACATGTGGCTCGCCGGCCACGGCGTCCCGGTCGACGTGCTGTGGAGCACCAGCCGGGACCTGCTGCGGCACGTCCGTTCCCCCTTGCATCCGCCGGCCGAGCCGGCGCACGCCGGAGCGGACGTACGGACGACGGCGGAGGGGGCGCGGGCATGAGCGTGCGCACCGGAGCCGAGTACCTGCGGGGACTGCGGGACGGACGGGAGGTGTGGCTCGGCGGACGCCGGGTGGACGACGTCCTGGACGAACCCGTCCTCGCCAGCGCCGCACACACCGTGGCCCGCCTCTACGACCTCCAGCACGATCCCGAGTTACGCGACCAGCTCGTGCACGAGGGCGACGACGGCGTGTACCCCGTCTCCCTCGTCGCCCCGCGCACCGCACAGGAGCTGCGGGCACGGGGCCTTGCCTTCCGCACCACCGCCTCCGCCACGTTCGGCCTGCTGGGCCGCTCGCCCGACTTCGTCAACACCGCGGTGACCGCGTTCTCCTCCGCCGAGGAGTTCTTCTCCCGTACCGACCCGCGATTCGGCCGCAACGTCCGCGCCTTCCACGCGTACTGCCGAGAACGCGACCCCTTCCTCTCCCACGCGACCATCAACCCACCGCTCAACCGCGCCCGCGCGTCCAACGACCAGGACGACCCCTTCGTCCACCTGCGCATCGTCCGGGAGACCAGCGACGGCATCGTCGTCCGCGGAGCCAAACTCATCGGCACCCTCGTCCCGGTCGCCGACGAGATCGTGGTCTTCCCCCTGCCCAAGTACGCCCCGGGAGACGAGCCCTACACGGTGGCGTTCTCCCTTCCCGTGGCCACCCCGGGCCTGCGGATCGTCTGCCGTGAACCGCTCGTGGCCGACCCCACCCGCCTCGTCAGCACCCCCCTCGCCCCGTACGAGGAGATCGACGCGACGTGCGTCTTCGACGACGTCGTCGTCCCCTGGGACCGGGTCTTCTTCCACGGCGACGTCGAGGCCGCCAACCGCCTGTACGACGCGACGACCGCCCGGCACCACACCGGCCAGCACGGCATCGTGCGCGGCGCGGTCAAGGCCGAACTGCTCACCGGCATCGCGGTGGCCCTCGCCGAGATGTCCGGGACCAACGCCTTCCTGCACGTGCAGGAAATGCTCGGAGAGGTCCTCGGGTCCCTGGAGCTGGCGAAGGCCGGCGCCCTGGCGGCCGAAACCGACGCCCGGATCTCCGCATGGGGCACCCTCACGCCCGCCATCGCACCCGTCATGGCGCTGCGCTACCACTTCCCCCGGATGACCGCCCGCATGATCGAGGTCATCCAGGTGCTCGGCGGCGGCAGCCTGCTCAGTACCCCCGCGGAAGAGGACCTGACGAGCGAACTGTGGCCCTCCATCGAACGGTTCTACCGCGGAGCCGGCGGCGTCTCCGCCGAGCACCGCATCCGGCTGCTGAAACTCGCGTGGGACGCCACCGGCAGTGCCTTCGGCCAACGCCAGATGCAGTACGAGCGCTACCACTCCGGCGACCCGGTGCGGCTGGCCGCCGCCCAGTACTTCGGCTACGACACCACCCCGCTCATGGAGACGGTCAACCGGGCTCTCCGACCCGTCCCTGCCGACACGACGACCCGGCAGGAGGCCCGCGCATGAACACCCCGACGCCCAGGCGACTGCTGATCCTGTCCGGAGCCGCGTCCCACGGCTCACGCACCCACGCCGTAGCCGAAGCCGTGAGCCGTCACGTCGTCGCCACCGGCGGCCGTCCGGTCCTGCGCGATCTGTCCGAGCACGAGCTCCCGCTCCTGCACACCGCTCCCCAGGCTTCCGACGCCCTCGCGGACCTGCGGCACCAGGCAGCCGAAGCGGATGCCCTCGTCTGGGTCACGCCCTGCTACCACGGCAGCTACTCCGGCCTGCTGAAGAACGCCCTGGACCACTTGCGGGAACCGGACCTGCGGGGCAAGCCGGTGGGACTGGTCGCCGTGGGCACCTCGCTGACGGCGGTCCAGGCCTGCGACCATCTGCGCTCCGTGGCCCGCGCCCTGGGGTGCGTCGCGGTGCCCACCCACGCCGTGATCACCGGCATGGCGGCGTCCGCGGACACCGGTTCGGAACAGGACACCGCGGCCCGCCTCTCCAGGATGATCAGCGAAATCCACGTGCTGGCCGAGTCGACGTGGCGGCTGCGCCACGACCCCGCGCTCCTCGCCTCCTCGGGAGCCGGTTCATGACCCGCCCGCCGCACCACCGGGCCGGACGAGAGAACGGCACGGTACTGCTGCGCACCGACCACTCCCACTACACCAGCGTCGAAGTGGCCGCCCCGCACCTCGCCGACCGGATCGGCCCCGGCCAGTTCGTCTCCGTGCCGGCTCCCCACGGTTTCGGCCCTCCCGGCCGCTGGATGTTCTCTGCGGCGGCGGTGCGGCACGACGCCGGAGACACCTCGGCCCTGCGCCTGGTCGCCCGCAGGGGCGGCAACGGACTAGGGGCGCTCGACCACCTGCGCGCGGGGGACACACTGCCGCTCATCGGCCCCCTGGGGACGCCGCTCCACCTGCCCGGAGCCGACGACACCACGGTGGTCATCGGAGTGGACCACGGGGCCTCCGCCGCGCTCCTCACCGCCGAGGCCCTCCACACCGACGGCCGGTCGACCCGGTTGCACCTGTTCGCCCCCGAGCCGGTGGAGGAGACCGCCGCTCCCTGGCTGGAGCCACCTCCTCGCGTCGCGGCCCGCGCGGAGGCGACGCCCGGTCCGCGCGAGTGGCCCCGGCGCGTCGCGGCCCTGACGGACGGCGCCGGCCGGGCCGTCATCGCCGCACCGACGCCGCTCGCCCACGCCGCGTTCCAGGTCTGCCGCGAGCGAGAAGTGCCCTGCTGGGTCCTGGTGGAGCCCTTCATGGCCTGCGGAATCGGCGTCTGCCTCACCTGCGCCGTCCCGCTCGCCACGGAAGACACCTATCTGCGCGCCTGCGTCGACGGCCCCGTCTTCCCCGCCGACCGGCTCGCATGGGAGCGGATCCTGCCCGCCGGGAGGCCGGCATGACCCTCCGCCCGGACGACGTCGACCTCACCGCCGACCTCGCGGGACTCGAACTGTCGACGCCCCTCGTCCTGGCCTCGGGGACGGCCATGTACGGGCGGGAGATCGCCGACTTCCTCGACCTCGCGGAGATCGGTGCCATCGCCACCAAATCGGTCCTGGCAGGACGACGGGCGGGCCTGCCACCCGTCCGGGCTGCCGTCACACCCGCCGGGATGCTCAACAGCATCGGCCTGCAGGGCGACGGCGTAGGGAGACTGCTCGACGAACACCTGCCCTGGCTGGCCAAGCAGGGGGCCACCGCGATCGTCTCCATCGCCGGTCACAGCGTCGACGCGTACGCGCATTGCGCACGACTCATCGCCGGACACGACCAGCCTGTCGACACGGTGGAGATCAACATCTCCTGTCCCAACGTCGAGGACCAGAACCAGGTCTTCGCCCGCGACCCCCGCGCCGCCGCCCGTGTCGTCGCCGCCGTGCGCGGCGCCCTCCCGGACACCCGCATCACCGCCAAACTCAGCCCCGACGTCGCCGACATCGTGGAGATCGCCCGGGCCTGCGTCGCCGCGGGAGCCGATGCGCTCAGCCTCGTCAACACCGTCCTGGGCGCGGCCGTCCACCCGCGGACCCTGCGGCCCGCACTGTCCCACGTCTTCGGCGGCCTCTCCGGTCCCGCGATCAAACCCATCGCCGTCCGCTGCATCTGGCAGGTCCACCAGGCCCTGCCCCACATCCCCATCCTCGGAGGCGGCGGTGTCCGTTCCGGCCAGGACGCGCTGGACCTCACAGCCGCCGGGGCGTCCGCCGTCTCCATCGGCACCGTCAACTTCGAGGAACCCGACGCCGCCCTGCGCATCGCCGCCGAACTGCGCGCCCTCCTGGCCGCCCACGACATCGCCCGCTACCGCGACGCCATCGGAATCGCGCACACCCCCCTGGAGCCACGATGACTTCCCCAGGTCGCCACGACACCGGCGAACTAGCCCGTATCATCAGGGAGTTGGCCATAGTCAAAGGAGAGGTCACCCTGTCTTCCGGGGCTGTCTCCGACCACTACTTCGACCTGCGCCGCGTCAGCCTCCACCCCCGCGGCTTCGACCTGATCGGGCCGGCCGTCCTGCACGAAACCCGGTCCTGGCGGTACGAGGCCGTGGCGGGCCTTGTCCTGGGCGCCGTCCCCCTGGCCCTGGCCACCATGGCGGCCGCACACCAGGCGGGCCGGGAACTGCCCGCAGCCGCCATCCGCAAGGAGGCCAAACGACACGGGCTCGCCAAGCGGATCGAGGGCGCGGACCTGACCGGCAAACACGTACTGGTGGTCGAGGACACCTCCACCACGGGCTCCTCCACCCTCACGGCCATCGAAGCCGTCGAAGCCGAGGGCGCGACCGTCGCAGGCGTCGTCCTCCTGGTGGACCGCGGCGGCGCACGGACCGTCGCCGCCACAGGTGTCCCGGTCCGCAGCGTCTTCACAGCAGCCGAACTGCTGGAAGGAGGAGGGCGTCCATGACGCGACATGCCGCAGTGCCCGCCCCGGCAGGGGCCGGCAACGGCCGGCCGCTGGTCGTCGTGGCGGCCGCCGTCACACGCGCCGGACGGCTCCTGGTCGTAAGCAAGCAAGCGGCCCCGGACGTCTTCTACCTGCCCGGCGGCAAGCCCGATCCGGGCGAGCAGCCGCTGGAGGCGCTGTCACGCGAGCTGGACGAGGAACTCGGCGTCCGGCCCGTCGAGCCGCGCCTGCTGGCCGACGTCGAGGCCATCGCCGCACTGGAGAGGGTGCCGATGAGAATGACGGTGTACGAAGCCGGCATCAGCCAGGCGCCCCGGCCCGCCGCCGAACTGGCGGACCTGCGATGGATCTCCGGTGCCGAAGACGGCGTCGAGCTGGCTCCGGCGGTCAGGGACCACGTCCTGCCCCTGCTGCGGGACCGAGGCCTGCTGGCGCGCTGAGCGGCTGGACCCGGGTCGCCGGCCTGGTCACTCCGGCGCCGGCGACACGAGCAGGTGGATGCCCCCGACGCTGCCGGAGACGCCGGCCGCGGTCACCCAGACGGTGAAGAGGGGCGACGGGGAGGCTGCCGTGACCGGGGACAAGACGAACTCGGAGATGGCGGCCCGTGCTCAGTCGGCGAGGGCGTGGGCCGGGGAGGGCACGCCGGCGGGGCAGGGCTCGGCGGCCGGCTCGCGATGGTGCGAGGGCGTCGACTCCGGTCGGGCGTCCGCGGATTCCAGACGGAGCATGGCCTTCTCGTCGGGGGTGCCGGGGGCCGCCTGGTAGACCACCATCCGCTGGCCGCCCGTCCGGGCCAGCCGCATGACCTCATAGGTCAGGGTCATCGGTCCGGCCTTCGGATGCCGGAAGGACTTCTGCCCGCCGCCGCGCTCGCAGACGTCGTACCGCTCCCACAGCCGCGCGAACTCCGGTGACTTCAGCACGAGTTCGCCGACGAGCGCGGTCAGCTCGGGGTCGTCCGGGTCGGCCCCGGCGACCGCGCGCAGATGTGCCACCGAGAGCGCGACCGTTTCCTCCCACGGCTCGTAGAGCGTCCGGCCGACCGGGTGGAGGAAGAGGTAGCGGGTCAGGTTGCGGTGGTTCTCCGGCCAGTCCCAGAGCCCGGGCATCAGGCGCCGGCCGGGCGGGTTCGCGGCCAGGACGCGGTTGTAGCGGCTCACCACATAGGCCGGCAGCGGACGCACCGACTCCAGCATGCGCACCACCGAGTCGCGGACGGTGTGGTCCGAGGAAGCCGGCAGCTCCGAGACCCGGCCCGAGGCCAGTTCCGCGAGCTCGTGCAGGCGTTCGTACCCGTCGCCGCGCAGCCGCAGGGCGCGGCCGAGGGCGTCCACGACGGCGGGGGAGGGGTTGGTCTCCCGGCCGCGCTCCAGGCGGATGTAGTAGTCGACGCTCACCCCGGCCAGCGCGGCCAGCTCCTCACGGCGCAGTCCGGGGGTGCGGCGCAGTCCCCCGCCGGCCGGGAGACCGACATCCTCCGGGCGTACCTGCGCCCTGCGCGCCTTCAGGTACCGGCCCAGCTCCGTGCCCCTCGTATCCGCTGCTGCTGCCATTCGGTCATTGTCGCAGGCGGTCGAGGAGCGTGGGGGGCCGTGTCAGGGCCCCGAACGCCGCACCCCGGGTACAGCGCGGTCTGGCGGGCGGGCGGCCGCGGGCGGAGAGTCGGTCCCGGAGCGGGCGGCCCGGCCGCCGGAGCCCAGGGGGTGCGAGACACCGGACCGCGGCCCCGGCGCGCTGCGACCGCCCGCCCGTTCATCTCCGATGAGCCGCCGCCCGCACCTGCCCAGGAGTTCACCATGCCTGCCATCCCGTCCCCGTCCCGGTCCACCGCCTTCCCCCGCGGGCACGACGACGAGCCGTCGGCGCCCGGGCTCCGGCGGCGACAGGCGGAGGGGGCCCGGGCGACCGCGCCACCCCCCGGGCCCCGCGCCGTGCCGCGGCGGAGCGGCGTCGAGCTGGTCGCTTCGCTGCTCGGGTTCACCGTGATCACCATCGATGTCTCGGCCGTGAACATCGCGCTGCCCGCGATCCGGGACTCCCTCAGCGGCGGGATGGCCGGGCTGCAGTGGGTGGTGGACGCGCACACCCTGATGTTCGCGGCCCTGATGCTCTCCGCGGGCGCCCTCGCCGACCGGGCCGGTGCCCGCCGCGCCTACTCCTGGGGCGTCGCCCTGTTCACCGTCGCCTCCCTCGGCTGCGCGCTCGCGCCCGGCATCGGCGTGCTGGTCGGCGCACGCGTGGCGCAGGGCGCCGCCGCCGCGGTCGTGATGCCGGCCTCGCTGGCGCTGATCCGGCAGGCCTACGAGGACGCGCGGGCTCGCGCCCGCGCCATCGCGCTGTGGACGGTCGGCGGCTCGGTGGCGATGGCCGCGGGTCCCGTGCTGGGCGGGCTGCTCACCGACTCGGCCGGCTGGCGGGCCGTCTTCCTGCTCAACCTCCCCGTGGGCGCGGCGATCCTCGGCCTGCTGCTCCGGGTCCCGCGCTCCCCGCGCCGGCCCGCCGCGCTGGACGGCGGCGGCCAGCTCACCGCCGTGGTGGCTCTGGCCGGGCTGACCTTCGCGGTGATCGAGGGCGGCCACCTCGGCTGGACCAGCGGCCCCGTGCTGACAGCCGCCGCGCTCGCCCTCGCCTCCGGGTGCGCCTTCCGTGTGGTGGAGGCCCGGCACCGCCAGCCCATGGTCCCGCTCGGCATGCTGACGAACCGCCGGGTGGCCGTTCCGCTCGCGGTCGGTTTCGCCGTCAACGCCGCCTTCTACGGCGGGATCTTCCTCCTCGGGCTGTACTACCAACAGCTGCGCGGGATGACGGGGATCACGGCCGGGCTGATGTTCGTCCCGATGTCGGTGGTGGTGACGGCGACCAACCTGGTCTCACCACGGCTGGCGGAGCGGATCGGGCGGCGGCCGGTGATCGTCGCGGGGCAGCTGGTCTTCACCGGCGCGATGGGGGCCATGCTGCCGCTGGCCGCGCACACCCCCGTATGGCTGGTGCTCGTACTGCTGCTGCCGCTGAGCGTCGGCGGGGCGCTCGCGGTGCCCGCGCTGACCGCGCTGCTGATGGACGCCGTCCCGCAGGAGCGCGTGGGGGCCGCGTCAGGGCTGCTCAACTCCTTCCGCCAGACCGGCGGTGCGCTCGCCGTCGCCCTCTTCGGCAGCCTGCTTACCGGCCCCGGCGGCAGCTTCTCCCTCCCGGGCATGCGCATCGGCCTGCTCGCTGTCGCCGCCCTCCTCTTGGTCACCGCCGCCCTCTCCCGCCTCCTCCTGCCCCGTGGCTGACGCCCTCAATGGGCTCCGCTCGCCCGCGTACAGCCGCCCCAGGCCCACGAGAACGACCCCGACGCGCCGGCCCGCCGCACGCGGTCCGGCGGTGAACCTCTTCCGCTGTGGCAGGCGGCACGGGTGTACTCGTCGGCCGAGCTTCGTCGATCCCCGAGGTTCCCGGCGGACAAGGGCAGTGCCTTCCCGTCATGTGCGCCTCGACCGGGGAGGCCGCATTCTCCGGCACGATCGTGTGCCGCGGGCGGCGGCACCACCTGGTGCACGGTCATACACGTCCGGGCCTCCCCGCGGACGGTGTGCCGGCGGCGTGGTGCAGCGAACGCCAGGTCACCACCGCCCAGGCCGCCGCGAGCAGGAGGTACAGCACGACCGCCGTCCACCCGAGGGGCTGTGACCCGGTGCGGGAGGCCAGCGCACTCGTGCCGGTGACGCAGGCGCCCAGCGGGAAGATGAAGGACCACCAGGTCGGCGCGAAGGGAAGTCCCGACCGCAACTGCCGTACGGTCAGCGCCGTGGCGAGGACCAGCCACAGCATCGCGAAGCCCCACAGCCCGATTCCCCCGAGCAGCGCGAAGGCCGCCGCACCCCGTGCGTACGGACCGGACAACGCGCTCGGCGTCGCCGCGGCGAGGGTGCCCATCGCGGTCACCGCCTGGTCGACGG
The DNA here is from genome assembly GCF_040704085.1 of Streptomyces sp. NPDC047841. Taxonomy (NCBI): domain Bacteria; kingdom Bacillati; phylum Actinomycetota; class Actinomycetes; order Kitasatosporales; family Streptomycetaceae; genus Streptomyces; species Streptomyces sp. NPDC047841. Next base: position 37,124 of record NZ_JBEYRP010000024.1, on the reverse strand, counting down.
CGCCCAGACCGATCCACACCGTGGGTACCACCGCTCCCGTGGGAGCGTCGTGGTGGACCAGGCGGCTGAAGACCATCGCCAGCACCAGCAGCGCCGCCACCAGGCCGAGCCCGAGCATCGCGTAGCAGCCGAGCAGCAGCGCCAGCCGCGGCTGGCCGGCGGGTGTGTGCGGGACGAGCAGTGCGCCCGTCGCGGCGGAGACCAACGGCGGCACCACCGGCATCAGCCAGCCGCCGAACGCCGCGTCCGGCCCGAAGCGGTGCCGGGTGACCATCACGAACAGCACCGCGCAGGTCGCGGCCAGGCCGAGCGCGGTGCCCAGCGACCACAGCACCCAGTCGACGATCAGGGCCGTCCGCGCCCCGATGACCGGTCCGCCGAGCAGCAGCGCGCCCGAACCCACCGTGAGCAGCGCCATCGGCGGGGCCCCGAGGAACGGCGCCAGCACCGGATCGGTGACGTGCGCCCGCAACGCCCGCTGCCCGAGGTACCGGACCGCGAGGACGACCAGCAGCACCGCGGCCCCCACCCAGACCACCCTGGCCGCGTCATGCAGCCAGGGGGAGCTCCGCGGCAACGTCACCGCCGCGTTGGCGACGATGCCGGTGCCCATGACCGCCGCGAACCAGCTCGGGCCCACGTGCGGACGTCGCGTCGCGCCGGCCGCCGGAGGCCGGGGGCGGGCATGGGTGGCGTGCCGGGTCCCCGGCCCGCTCCGAGACAGGAGGGACCGGGTGTCGCTGGGATCGGATGTCACGGCGGAGAACGCTTCTTTCCTCTGGTCGGCAATCACCGTCGGCAATCGGCACACCGGCACCCCGCCCCCACGGCACACGGGCCGCGGCCGCAGCCGTCGGCTCGTTGGCCCTACGACGTTACGGTCACGTCCGGCCACCACCGCAGCACTCCGCGTGCCAGGACACCCTCACATCAGGACGTCCGGCCCCCGCTCCCGGCGGACACCGCGTCCACCGGCACGGCACGGCGCCGGGCAACGTCCTGATGTGACGCCTCCCCGGCAGCTTCGGACCCCGGCACCGGCCCGGCGCTGCCGTAGCGTCGGTGGTGCCACATGGTCGGCGATGCGCGCACCCCACCGCGACGGAACGCGGCCGCACCCCCGCCGGGAGCGACTCCCGCCGGGAGCGACCCCCGCCGGGGGGCGACGCGCGGACGACGGGGCCCGCGTGAACGCGCCCGCCATCGGCTGTCCCGAACGAGGAAAGAAGGCGATCCACCCAGTGGCGTCGACATCCAGCGCCGGAGAAAGGGCGCTTCAAGGACCGGAATTCGGCCTCAACGAATGGCTCGTGGACGAGCAGTACGAGCGCTACCTGCACGATCCCGAATCGGTCGACCAGAAGTGGAGGGACTTCTTCGTCTCCCGGGCCTCCGCGACGGGCTGGCGCGAGCATACGGCCACGCCGTCCCCGAACGGCAACGCCCGCGAGGCGGCACTCAAGGCCGTGCGCGTCGCCGCGCTGATCCACGCCCATCGCGTGCGCGGACACCTGGCGGCCCACACCGACCCCCTCGCGGCCGGCGAGCCGGTGCCCGCACACGCGGAGCTCGACATCGCGGCCTTCGGGCTGAGCGAGGAGGACCTGGACGAGGAGTTCGTCGTCGACGGCTTCGCCGGGCGCGACACCATGACCCTGCGCGCCGTGCTGGACGTCCTTCGCGCGTCCTACCGCGGGACGGTGGGCACCGAGTACATGCACATCCAGGCCGTCGAGGAGCGCCGCTGGGTGCAGGAGCGGATCGAAGGGCCCTCACCCCTGCCGGACAGGGCGGACCAGCTGCAGATCCTGTACCGGCTGGGCGCGGCCGAGGCCTTCGAGACGTTCCTGCAGACCAAGTACGTCGGCCAGAAGCGGTACTCGCTCGAAGGCGGCGAGTCGGCCATCGTGCTGCTGGACGCCCTGCTGCACCGCTGCATCAGGCGCGGGGTGCGGGAAGCGGTCATCGGTATGGCCCACCGGGGCCGGCTCAACGTCCTCGCCAACATCGTCGGCAAGTCGTACGGGAGCATCTTCCACGAGTTCGACGACGCGGTGGACATCCTGTCGGCCCAGGGGACCGGCGACGTGAAGTACCACCTCGGGGCGGAAGGGACCTACCGCGCCCTGGACGGCGGCTCGCTCGCCGTCTCCGTCGTGGCCAACCCTTCCCACCTGGAGATCGTGGGTCCGGTGGCCGAGGGGGTCGTGCGCGCCAAGCAGGACCTGGCCGGCGGCGGCGAGGACTTCTCCGTCCTGCCGGTCGTCGTCCACGGCGATGCCGCCTTCGCCGGGCAGGGCGTGGTCTTCGAGACGCTGAACATGTCGCAGCTGCCCGCCTACCGCACCGGCGGGACGGTGCACGTCGTCATCAACAACCAGCTCGGCTTCACGACCTCGCCCGCCAGCGGCCGCTCCAGCACCTACGCCACCGCCGTGGCGCGGACGGTCGAGGCCCCGGTCTTCCACGTCAACGCGGACGACCCCGAAGCGGTCGTCCGGATCGCACGCCTGGCCTTCGACTACCGCCAGACGTTCCACAAGGACGTCGTCATCGACCTGGTCTGCTACCGGAGGCACGGCCACAGCGAGGTCGACGACCCGTCCATCACCCAGCCGGGCATGTACGACCGCATCGGCGTCACACCGTCCGTGCGTACGCTGTACGCACGCGCGCTGGTCGACAGCGGGGCCATCGACGAGCGGCAGGCGGAGGGCGCCCTACGGGACTACCGGCAGCGCCTGGAGCGGGCCTTCGCCGAGACCCGGGCCCTGCCGGCCACCGGTTCCCCGGGGCCCGCCACCCCCACGGGCTCCGAGGACGGCACCGCCGCGCGCGGGCCGACCGCGATCACGGAGGCCACCGCCCGGCACGTCATCGCCTCCCAGACCGGGCAGCCGGCGGACTTCACCGTCCACCCGCGCGTCCTGCCGCAGCTGCGCAGGCGCACCACGATGCTGGACGCCGGAACCGTCGACTGGGCCACCGCCGAGGCCCTGGCGATCGGCTCGCTGCTGATGGAGGGGGTCCCGGTGCGGCTGGCCGGTCAGGACTCCCGTCGCGGCACCTTCGGCCAGCGCCACGCGGTGCTGACCGACCGGCGCACCGGAGCGGAGTACACCCCGCTGAACGGACTCGGCGCGGGCGCAGCGGACTTCACCCCCTACGACTCGATGCTGTCCGAGATGGCGGCCCTGGCCTTCGAGTACGGCTATTCGCTGGAGCGGCCCGACGCCCTGGTGCTGTGGGAGGCCCAGTTCGGCGACTTCGCCAACGGCGCGCAGAGCGTCGTCGACGAGTACGTCGCGTCGTCGGAACAGAAGTGGGGAGAACGCTCCGGGGTCACGCTGCTGCTGCCCCACGGCCTGGAGGGGCAGGGTCCCGACCACTCCTCGGGCAGGATCGAGCGGTTCCTCCAGCTGTGCGCGCAGGGGAACATGACCGTCGCCGTCCCGACGCTGCCCGGCAACTACTTCCACCTGCTCAGGCAGCAGGCGCTCACCGAGCGCAGGAGGCCGCTGGTGGTGTTCACCCCCAAGTCGATGCTGCGGCTGAAGGAGGCCACCTCCGGGCTGACGGACTTCACCGCGGGCTCCTTCCGTCCGGTCCTGCCGGACGGAGCGGTCGACGCTGCCGGGGTCCGGCGCGTGCTGCTGTGCTCGGGGAAGGTCTTCTACGACCTGGACGCGTACCGGCGGAACGCCGGCCTGCGGGACACCGCGATCGTCCGGCTCGAGCGCCTGTACCCGTTCCCGGACGCTGAACTCGCCGCGGAACTCGCCCGCTTCCCTCGTGACGCCGAGGTGCGGTGGGTGCAGGAGGAGGCCGGCAACCAGGGCGCGTGGTCGTTCGTGAGGCCGCACGTGGAGCGGCTGGCGGACCGCTCCCCGGAACTGGTGGGCCGGCCGCCCGCCTCGGCCCCCGCGGTGGGCTCCGGCAGACGGCACGCGGCCGAGCAGAAGGAGCTGGTGGAGGCAGCCTTCCGCTGACGGATCCCGTCGCCGCCCCGGCGATGCCCGAGAGCGACGGTGCCTCTCCCCTCGCAGGAGAGGCACCGAGGTCCACCCCCCGCTACAACTCGGGTATGGCGTTCGGCACGCGCGTGATCCACCCCACGACACTTCCGGACACGCGGCAGGCACTTCGGGCCGTGCGCCTCCGCAGCGCCCGAACGCGCGGATCGGAGACGTAGCTTCGATGCCGGCAGTCCTGCCCGCCCGGGCGGTGCAGGCGAATCCGTGGCCGGGCCGCGGGCCCTCCGGCTGACCTCAACGCTCTTGTGGTCGGCGCCCGGAGCCGTAGGGCAGCCCGCCGCCGTCACCTCTGAAGGAGTTCCGCAATGAAGACCGTCGTCGGATAGGTGGCAAGCCCTTCGGGAGCCGGGACGGCGGCCGGCTGACGGCGTTCCGCTCCGGCTCCGGCCGAGCGGGGGCCGGCGACCACGGTGGCCCGGAGTCCGGCGTGCCACGAGGTCTTCCACGTCCTGATGTGCGGCCGACGTGACCTGCGGGACCCTCCGCCCCCGGCCTCTTCCGGATCTACCGTCGTCACCGCGAGGAAGGAGCAGCGGCATGAGCCTGCTGGCAAGGATCGGACAGCCCGCGGACCTGAGGGGGCTGAGCCGTCCGGAGCTGGTGCGACTGGCCGGGGAGATCCGCGAGTTCCTGGTCCGGCACGTCGCGGCCACGGGCGGGCACCTGGGGCCCAACCTGGGCGTGGTGGAACTGACCCTGGCACTGCACCGGGTCTTCGACTCCCCCCGTGACCGGCTGCTGTGGGATGTCGGGCACCAGGCGTACGTCCACAAGATCGTGACGGGGCGGGCCGGTGAGTTCACCGGCCTGCGGCAGCGCGGCGGTCTGTCCGGATACCCCAGCCGGGAGGAGTCCGCGCACGACCACATCGAGCACTCCCACGCGTCGGCTGCGCTGTCGTACGCCGACGGCATGGCCAAAGCCGGAGCGCTCGCGGGGGACACGGACCGGCACATCGTCGCCGTGGTGGGCGACGGGTCACTCACCGGCGGGCTGGCCTGGGAGGCTCTCAACAACATCGCGGAGGCACCCCACCGGCCCGTGGTGATCGTCCTCAACGACAACGGCCGTTCGTACGCGCCGACGGTGGGCGGACTCGCGAGGCACCTGGCGGCCCTGCGCGGCCATGCCGGCTACGAGCGTCTGGCGGGCTGGGGCAGACAGGTCCTCGGCGGTGCCGGGACGCCGGGGCGCGCGCTGCACCGCACCCTGCACGCGGCCAAGGAAGGCCTCAAGGAGGGCATCAAGGAGGGCATCAAAGAGGGGCTGAGGCCGGGTCCCGGGGAGGGCTCCGCCGAGGCCGTGGCACCGCACTCGCTCTTCGGCGCGCTGGGACTGCACTACCTCGGCCCCGTCGACGGCCACGACCTCACCGCCGTGGAAGAGGCCCTGCAGCGGGCCAAGGCCCACGGCGAGCCCGTCGTCGTCCACTGCATCACGCGCAAGGGGCTCGGATACGCGCCTGCCGAGCAGGACGAGGAGGACCATCTGCACGGCGTCGGCACCATCGACCCGCGGACGGGGCGCCCCCTGCGGGCTGCCGGTCTGACCTGGTCGGTGGCGTTCGGCCGCGAACTGGTGGACCTGGCGGACACGCACCCGGAGGTCGTGGCGATCACCGCGGCCATGCCCGGCTCGGTCGGTCTGAACGACTTCGCCGCACGGTACCCGGCACGGTTCTTCGACGTCGGGATCGCCGAGCAGCACGCGGTCGCCTCGGCCGCCGGGATGGCCATGGCGGGACTGCATCCGGTGATCGCCCTGTACGGCACCTTCCTGAACCGCGCACTCGACCAGGTGCTGATGGACCTCGCGCTGCACCGGCTCGGCGTGACCCTCGTACTCGACCGGTCCGGAGTCACCGGTGACGACGGACCCAGCCACAACGGGCTCTGGGACCTGGCGATGCTCCAAGCGGTCCCCGGGCTGCGCATCGCGGCTCCCCGGGACGCCCCTACGCTGCGGCAGCGGCTGGTGGAGGCGGTCTCGATCACTGACGCCCCGACGGTCCTGCGCTATCCGCGGGGCGTCGTCGGCCCGGAGGTTCCGGAGGTCGGCCGTGCCGGTGCGGTCGATGTGCTGCGTGAGGGCGCCGGCGCCGGCGGCGTCCTGCTGATCGCCGTCGGGACGATGGCCGTGGTCGCCCTCGAGGCGGCGGGGCTGTGTGCCCGGCACGGGGTCGAGGTCACCGTGGTGGACCCGCTGTGGGTCAAGCCGCTTCCCGGTGAGCTGACCGCCCTCGCCGCCGATCATGCGCTGGTCGTCACGGTCGAGGACGGCCTGCGCCACGGGGGAGTGGGTACCGCCGTGGGCCAGGCGCTGCAGGAGGCCGGCATCCGCACTCCGGTGCGTGTCCTGGGCGTGGCCGACGGGTTTCCCCGCCAGGCCGGCCGTGCCGAGATCCTCGCGGAGGCGGGTCTGACGGCCCAGGCCATCGCGCACACCGTCACCCAGGCCCTTGCGGGGGCTGCCGCCGCGGCGGTGCCGGACGGCGCCCCGACCGTCTCGGCACCCGAAAGGCGGTGAAACGCACATATCGGTAACGTCTCTACCGCGGGGGCATCCGGAGGATGTGTGACAGCCGAGATCATCTGCCGTGGAATCGACGAGCAGACGCCCTCCCAGGACGGCGTGCGCGTGCTCGTCGACCTGGTGTGGCCGCAGGGCACGCGCCGGGACGGCGCGCCGCTCGACGCGTGGGTGCCGGAGGTCGCACCCTCCGTCGAACTGCAGCGCTGGTACGACCGCAACCCCCTGCAATTCGGTGAGTTCCGCCGCCGCTACCGGACCGAACTGGGTGACCAGCGGCACCAGCACGCGGCAGCCCGACTGCGGGACCTGGCCGGACACGGCGGCCTCACCCTGCTGACCGCCGCCCAGGACACAGGCCGCAGCCATGCCGCGGTCCTCGCCGAATGGCTCACCGACACCGGGCCCTGCGACGAACGGCGTCCGGATGCCGGGCCCCGCGACCAACAGCGTCCGGACGCCGGCCCCCGCGACGAACGGCGTCCGGATGCCGGACCTCCCACGCCCCGAGACACCGCGTCCGGTGTCCCGCCGGCCGGCCGCCGCGCGGGCTTGTCCGCCGCGGTGGCCGACCTCAACGCGGGCGCGCTGGCCTTCGTCATGGGCACCGGCATCGTCTCCACGGCCCTGTACGTCAACGGCGCCGGCACCGCCTCCGCGGCACTGCTGTGGGTGGCACTGGCCGGATTCGCCGTCCTGGTACCGGCCTACGGCTGGCGGCTGCTGCGGCGGCGGGAGCGGTTCGTCGCGGACCTCCTCGGGCCGCGCGCCTTCGCGTTCCTCACCCTCGCCATCTCCTCCAACGTACTGGCCGCGCGCTTCGTGCCGGACGGCCACACCGCGCTCGCCGGTGCGTTCCTGGCGTTCGGGACGCTGGGGTGGGTGGTGCTGGACTACGGCATTCCGGTCGCGCTCATCACCACGTTGAAACGGGGGCCCTCGTTCGACCAGGTGAACGGCACCTGGTTCCTGTGGGCGGTGGGATCGGAGTCGGTGGCGGTCGCGGCGGCCTCGCTCGCTCGGGTGACCCCGGGCCACGTACTGCCCGTGCTGGCGGTGGTGTGCTGGTCCGTCGGCCTGATGCAGTACCTCTTGACCGCCGCCATCGTCCTGGCCCGGCTGCTGGCCCGGCCGGTCCAGCCGGAAGGCCTCATGACGTCCGTCTGGATCTTCATGGGGGCGGCGGCGATCGCGGTGCTCGCCGCGGTGCGGCTGATCGCCCTCCCGCCCGGCGGCGCCGTGCTGTCGCGCCCGCTCCTGGTCGGGTCGGCCGTCGTCCTGTGGTCGTTCGCGAGCTGGCTCATCCCTCTCCTGCTGGCCCTGGGCGTATGGCGGCACGCCCTGCGCCGCGTTCCGCTGCGCTACGAGCTCGGCTGGTGGAACCTCGTCTTCCCGGTCGGCATGTACGCGGTCACCACACACGAGTTGGGACGTGTCACCGCAAGCTCCTGGATGACGAGCGCGGGCCGCTGGGAGGTCTGGATCGCGGCGGCGTTCTGGGCCGTCGTGTTCGCCGCCATGGCGGGTGCGAGGCTCCGGCCCCGCCGCACGGCCGTAGGCGGTTCCGCTGCCGGTGCGGGGCAGGGGCCGCCCGCGGGGTAGGGATGCGACGCCGTCCCGGACGCTGCCGTAGACCGTGAGAGGGAGCCCTCGCGGTTCCGCTCGGCGAGCCCTCGACACTGCCCGCGCACGGACGCCCGGACTACGACGGGCCGGCCGTGGAGGTGCGGTCGCCGGTGCCCAGGCCGGTCGTCCGGAAACTGGCCCGGAACGCGGCCGGTGTCACGCCCAGCTGGCGCACGAAGGCCCTGCGGAGCGACTCTGGTGAACCGAAACCGGTGCGCCGCGCGACGACCGCCATGGGGTCGTCACCGGTCTCCAGCATCGCCTGGGCGGCCTCCAGCCTGACCTGCTCCACGTACCGGCCGGGACTGGTGCCGACCTCTTCGTAGAACAGCCGCGTGACGTGGCGGACGCTGACGCCCGCCCTGCGGGCCATCGCCGTCAGGGAGTGGTTGCCTCCAGGGTTCTCCGCGACCGAGTCCAAGACCTCGCGGAGCATCTCCTGACGCGGGTTCGCAACCCGGGAACGGGCGCTGAACTGGGACTGGCCACCGGGTCGCTGCATGAAGACGACCATGTCCTTGGCGACCGCCCGGGCGACCTCCGCCCCGTAGTGCTCCTCGACGAGGGCGAGGGACAGATCGATCCCGGCGGTGACACCGGCGGAGGTCATCATCTTCCCGTCGCGCACGAAGATGGCGTCCGGCTCGACGCGCACCGACGGGTAGCGCAGGCCCAGTTCACGCGTATGCCGCCAGTGGGTCGCCGCCCGCCGGCCGTCCAGGAGTCCCGCCGCGGCCAGCAGGAAGGCTCCCGTGCACACCGACGCCGTGCGACGGGCCCTGCCGCTCAGCCCCCGTACGGCGTCCAGCAGCGCGTCGTCCTTGACCAGCGTCTCCCACTCCGGACCGCCCGGGATCACCAGGACGTCGCAGGTCTCGTGCGCGTCCCCGACCGACAGGTCGGCGGCCAGACGCGTCCCGGCGGCGGTGACCACATCCGCGCCGTCCTCGGACGCGACCTGAACCCGGTACTGCCCACCCCAGTCATTCGCCGACGTGAAGACCTCGATGGGGCCCGTCACGTCGAGCAGCCGTACCCCCGGGAAGACGAACACCGTCACCGTGAGCGGACCCGCTCCAGGGTACTTGTGGTACATGAGGCGCCTCCCGGTTTCCGCCCACCATCGTGCGCCCGCCCCGCACGCCGATGCCACGACCTGCTGGCTCCCTGGTGGTAGGCGCAGCCTCCCAGACGGCCCGGCCAGCGCCGCTGTCCCGCGGTGCCGCGACGGCCGCCGCGCCGCGTTCCGGTTCGTGTCACGGGACAACACGCTCGCGTGCCCGGCCCCCTTCGCGGGAGGCGTGCGCACCGGCTCGCCGCCCGTCCCCGCCGAGTGCACCGCGTCCAGGAACTGCGCGGAACCATCACGGACTTGACGCGGACCACACCGCCGGCATCCGGCCGGAACCGGTCGTCATCCCGGAGCCCTGTGGCCACCCGCGCGTACCTCGTTGCCGGGGACGCGGGGCATGGGTGAGCAGATCACGCGACCCACCGTGTTGACGGCGCCGGCGGGACCGGGCGCGGGTCCGGCCGAAGAGCCGGCCCCGCGCCCGGGCGGATGACCGGGTGGAGTTCGACGCTCGGCGGTGTCAGACCTCGCCGCGCCAGGCGCCGGTCTCGTTGCCGCCGCGGGATTCGATGAACTCCTTGAAGCGCTTCAGGTCGCCGGTGGCCTGCCGCTTGACGAAGCCGAGTTTGTCGCCGACGGTCTCGGTCAGCCCTTCGGGCTCGTACTCGAGCTGCAGCATGACCTTCGTGGTGGTCGCGTCGATGTGGTGGAAGGTGACGACGCCGGCCTGCTTGGCCTCACCGTCGACGCTGGTCCAGGCGACCCGCTCGTCCGGGATCTGCTCGGTGATCGCCGCGTCGAACTCCCGCGTGACTCCGCCGATCTTCGTCACCCAGTGGGTGAGGGTGTCGCTGCGCTGCTCGATGCGCTCGACGCCGTCCATGAACTGCGGGAAGTCCTCGAACTGGGTCCACTGGTTGTAGGCGGCGCTGACGGGGACGTTGACCTCGATGGATTCCTCGACCTGCGACACGGGTGATCCTCTCTGGAAGGTGATGTCGGTTGTGCTGTGACAGGTTCCTTCTGAGGCGGTTCTCATGCCTGCCCGCGTACGCCCGTCGCGGCCGGCCTCCGCCGACGCCTTCACGACAGCGCCGGCGACCGGCTGACCGTCAGGGCAGGAGCGGGGTGACGGCGCGGGCGTGCTCCCACATCCCGTGCAGTTGCTCGAGGGGCCGTTGCTGTTCGCCGTGCAGGGCGTTGAGGACCACGAGGCCTCCGGTCAGGGCCGGCACTGCCCACTGCAGGCAGGCGAGCCGGCGCTGGGCCTGGGCGGTGTCGATGGGGTGCTTGGCTGCCTTCTCGGTGTCCTGGGGGTCGGGGGAGGAGGCGAGTTCGATCTTCTTGCCCAGGACGCGGGCATAAGCGGTGGCGGCCAGCGCCGCCGCCGTGACGACCGTCTTCGCGGTGGTGGAGCCGGCCACGCCTTTCTGCTTGCACACCCGGTGGGCGTTGACGGCGAGCAGGCCTCCGCCGCCGTACAGGTGCGCGGCGACCGCGGCCGCACTGACCGGCATCCACTTGGTCCAGCCGGCTGATGCGATGCGCGCCTGGCCGGTCTGCGTACCGCCTTCCTGCCTGGCGGCCCCGTTGAGACCGACGGCGCCCATCAGGGAGCCGCCGAACCACGCGGCCAGCCCCAGATCGTGCAGGCTGCGGATGACGGTATTGCGTCCGGACATGACGGTGCTCCTTGCGATGCGGGACATCGGCGAGCCGATGACAGGGCAGGTCTTTGATCACCCTCGCCCGGTGATGGGCCGCTCGCGATCGCTGATCGCCCAGTCGTGGCCGGTGAACGTGGCGGCGTCCACGGCGCGGGCGGGCGGCCGAGTCCTGGATTCGCAACGCGTCGGGGCTGCTAGCCGAGTAGCGGGCCGACAGCGGCCGCTCCTCCTCGCGGGGCGGGAACGGATCCGCTCGGCGAGGCATGCGCGGCGGGCGTCCGTGGGATGGACGCCGTCGCACCATGGCACCGGCGAGGACCGCATCCCCGAGGTGACCGTCGCCTATGGCCCCTCGTTCGGATCATGCCGGGCTCGCGGGGTCTGGCCTGATCCAAACGAAAGATCCTAGAGGTCCGGACGGGTGGTCGTCCGGTCCGGCCGGATGCGGAGGAGCGTGATGGCGGGTCGGTCACACCCCGATCACGTGCGGAGGCCGTCCCGCGCGGGCCGTCGGGCGGCTCCGTGTGCGAGCAGCATGCGGCGGGCGAGGCGGGTGATCTCCTGGGTGGCGGGCGACAGCACGGTTCCCCGCCGCCGTACCACGGCGATGGTGTCGTACAGCGGTTCCGCGAAGCCGACGGTGTGGAGGCCTTCGGGGAAGGTGCGGCTGTGCGCGACCGCGCGGGAGACGATGGTGTCACCCGCTCCCCGGGCCACGATGTGCAGCGCGGATTCGACGTGTTCGACCTCGATGACCGCGGAGAGGGTGACGCCCGCCACCTGGGCGCGTTCGGCCAGTTGGCGCCGTGTCGGGTCCCGCCACCCGTAGTGGGCGTCGTACAGGATCAGCTTGGCCGCCGCGAGGCCGGCCATGGTGACCGGCTGGGCGGTGCGTCGGGGGTCCGCGGAGACGTAGACGACTTCGTCGCGCAGGAGGGGGGTGACGTCGAGGCCCTCGCCGTCGATGGGGAGGACCACCAGCCCCGCTTCGAGGTCACCGGAACTGACGGCCTCCGCGACCTCCACGGAATTGAGGCCGACGATCCGCAGCCGCACCTTGGGATGCCGGGCGTGGAAGCTCTCCAGCAGTTCGGACAGGAAGTAGTAGTCCGCGTTCCGCAGGAGGCCGAAGGTGGCCACACCGCCGTCGAGGGACGTCAGGGAGCGCAGGGCACGGTCGGCGCCCTCGGCCGCCTCGGTCGCCTGCTGCGCGTACGGCAGGAGTTCTTCGCCCGCGGCCGTCAGCACCAGCCGTCGCGGCCCCCGCGTGAACAGCGGCACCCGGTAGTGGTCCTCCATGCGTTTGATCAGCTCCGAGACCGACGGCTGGGTCGTCCTCAGCTCGGTCGCGGCGGCGGAGAAGGAGCCCAGCCGCGCGGAGGCGAGGAAGGCGCGCAGCTGGTTGAGCGTGATCGCGGGAGCGGACGAGGGCGGCATGCCCACCATTGTCCCATAGGGTGACCCTATGCAGGCTCGGGGATAACTTGGGGTTGTCCTGGGGCAGGTGCTGCATCAGGCTCTCGCCTATGAAATTGAGCCCTCGCTTCACCACTGCCTTCGCCGACCGTTTCACCCTCCTCAAGGCACCCGCGGTGGACGCGCCGCCGGCGCAGCGCGACCCCGAGGTGATCGCGACCGTCAGCCGCATGCTGTCGGACATCGAACGCCACGGCATCGACGCGATCCGCCGGTACGCGAGCTCCCTCGACGGCCAGTCCGACGGCGCGGTGGAACTCGGCGCGGCGGAGGTGGCCCGCAGCGGTGACCGGCTGCCGAAGGACCTGCGGGAGGCGATCGAGCTGGGCGCCGAACGTACCCGGCGCTTCGCCGCGCTCCAGCGCGAGCACCTGACGGACTTCGAGGAGGAGATAGCCCCCGGGCTGGTCGTCGGGCAGCGGTACGTGCCCGTCGGATCGGTCGGCGCGTACCTGCCGGCGGGCCGCTTCCCGCTCACGGCCAGCGCCTTCATGACGGTGGGCGTGGCCAAGGCCGCGGGTGTACCGACGGTGATCGGGTGCACGCCTCCCCAGCCGGACGGCCGCGCCAACGATGCCGTCACCTACGCGGCGCACCTCTCCGGGATCGATCACCTCTTCGTGGTCGGCGGAGTCCAGGCTCTGGCCGCGATGGCCTTCGGACTGCTGGGCCGGCCGCCCGTCGACATGATCGTCGGTGCCGGCAACGCCTATGTGGCCGAGGCCAAGCGACAGCTGTTCGGCACGGTCGCCATCGACCTGCTCGCGGGACCCTCCGAGGTCGCCGTCATCGCCGACGACACGGCCGACGCCGACGCCGTCGCGGCGGACCTGCTCGGCCAGGCCGAGCACGGCCCCACCTCGCCTGCCGCACTCGTCACCACCTCCGAGCGGCTGGGGCGGGACGTCATCGCCGCGGTCGAGCGCCGGCTGCCCACGCTGTCCACCCGCGACATCTGCGGTCCCGCCTGGCGTGACTACGGGTCGGTGATCCTGGTGGGCAACCGGGAGGACGCGGTCGCGGTCATGGACGAGCTCGCCCCGGAGCACCTGGAGGTGCACACGGGCGAGGACGACTGGTACCACGACGCGCTGCGCAACTACGGCTCCCTCTTCCTCGGCCACTGGAGCACGGTGGCCTACTCGGACAAGGGCATGGCCGGCACGAACCACACGCTGCCGACCGCGGGCGGGGCCAAGCACAGTGCCGGGCTGTCCGTGTCCCGGTACCTGAAGCCGCTCACCTACCAGCGCGTCAGCCGCGAGGCCACCCCGCTGCTCGCCGAGGCCGTGGAGGTCATCTCCGCCAGCGAGGGCATGGCCGCCCACCAGGCCACGGCCACCCTCCGCCTGCGCACGTACACCGGCTGACACCGTCGGGCCGGGGCCCCGCGCAGCCCCGAGCCGGGGCCCGTCGGTCCGCCCCCGGCAGTTCCAACGGGCACGCCTCATCACACCCACGTCCCCGAACGATCCACAGGTGCCGGCGGCGTCGCCGCTGCAGGGGGATCGGTGTCAGCTCCCTACCGGTCCCTGCGGACGCCTCCGCACACGCCCCGGCCGCGTCCGCCGGCAGGCCCTGGTGACGTCCGCCGACATGCGATCCCGGAAAATCCATACTTACGCCCTTATACACAACAAGCCGCACAGAGATCCGGTACCTGACATGAAATCCGCACGTCGTGAAGGCTCAGGAGCGCCCCGGTTCGTCTCCGGCGCCGCCGCAGCCGTCGCGCTGGCCGCCGTCCTCGCCTGCGCCGGGTGCAGTCCGCCCGGGGCGGGAAAGTCCGCCGTCGCCGGGGGCCAGATCGCCGTCACCGACCCGGTGACCACCGCGCAGGTCGCCGCCCTCGGTGACGTCACGCTGCGCATGTGGGCGGACCAGGCGGAGAAGCCGTTGATGAAGTCGGTGATCCCCGCCTTCGAGAAGCAGTACCCGAACGTCAAGGTCGACATCACCTACAAGAGCTTCGACGACCTGGTCGCCACGGTCGTCAACGCCGCCTCCGGCAGCAACCCGCCCGACCTGTTCGAGGGCAACATCGGCTACGCGGTCGACGGGGCGCTGGTCAAGGCCAAACTGGTGCGGCCCCTGGACGACGTGGCGGCCGCCTACGGGTGGATCACGGGTACCGGCGCGAGCACCCTGGCGCCCGCTCGCTGGAACGGCTCGGGTACCGCCTTCGGCAGCGGCAACCTCTACGGCATGTCACCGATCAGCGAGGTTCAGGGCATCTACTACAACAAGGCCCTGCTCAAGAAGCTGAACCTGAATGCGCCCCGCTCCCTGCACGACCTCGAAGAGGCGCTCCCGGCCGTCAAGAAGGCCGGCGAACAGCCGATCATGCTGGGCAACAGCGACCAGTACGCCGCCACGCACATATTCTCCGACCTCGCCGTCACCGAGCAGAAGCCGGCCGCCATCCGCGACTGGATCGGCGGCAAGGCAGGCACCAGCTTCGTCACCGAGGGCAACGAGAAGGCGGCGGACACGATGGCGGACTGGGCGAAGAAGGGTTACTTCGGGTCCGGCTACGACGGCCTCAGCAACGAGGACGCCGTCACGCGGTTCGCCAAGGGCTCGGGTGTCTTCTTCGTCGGGGGCTCGTGGAACGGCGCCACGCTCGATCCGGCGAAGTTCGGATTCGGGGCCCTGACCACGGGCGGTGCCGGAGCGACCGCCTCCCCCTGGCACATCTCCTCCTCCTCCAAGGTCACACCCGCAGCGGTCGCCCTCCTCGCGGCCCTGCACACCCCGAAGACCGGTCAGGAGATCCTCGACACCGGCCGGCTGCCCGTCGTCACCGACGGCGTGAAGGGGGGCAACAGCCTCCAGAGCCAGACCCTCGACGCGCTCAAGCGCACGATCGCCGCCGGAAACCAGGTCGGCTACTACGACTGGAGCGCCACCGACATGCTCACCGTCATGGGCGGCAGGCTCCAGGAGGTCATGGCCGGCCGCACCAGCAGCGCCGACTTCACGAAGACGGTCCAGGGCGCCTGGCTGAGGGCGAGGGGGACCCAGTGAGTACCGCGGCCACCACCACCGGACCGGGCGGCACCGCTCCCGCGACTCCCGCATCCGCGACCGGCCGCGCCCGCCGGCCGCACCGCCGTCCGCCCTCCCTGACCTCCCGGTCCCCCCTGTCCTCCTACTCCTGGTCCTCGCTGCTGTACGTGGCGCCGGCCCTGGCGTTCTTCGCCGTCTTCGTCCTGTACCCCATCGGCGTGTCCGTGTGGTACTCGTTCTACGCCTACGACGGCTTGACGCAGGGCACGCCGGTCGGCTGGGGCAACTACACGGCGGTCTTCACCGACAGCCGGCTGCGCGCCGCACTGCTGCACTCGCTGGTCCTGCTGTTCTTCTACGCCGTCCTCCCGGTCTGTGCCGGCCTGCTGCTGGCCGGTGCCATGTCCCGGATCCGCGTCTACGGACTGACGGTGTTCCGGGCGGTTCTCTTCCTGCCGCAGATCCTCTCCAGCGTCGTCGTCGCCGTCGCCTGGCGGAACCTGCTCGCCGAGGACGGCCCGGTCAACTCGGCGCTGAGGGGAGTGGGACTGGGCCGGTTCACCACCAGCTGGCTGGGCGACTTCGGGACCGCGCTGCCGTCGATCGGCACGATCGGAGCCTGGGTGGAGTACGGGCTGTGCATGGTGCTCTTCCTCAGCGGCATCGTCGGCATCGACCGCTCCACCTACGAGGCGGCCCGCCTGGACGGGGCCGGACCCGTGCGGGAGTTCTTCGCCATCACGCTGCCCGCGCTGCGCCCCCAGATCTCGATCGCGCTGGTCCTCACCATCACCTTCGCGCTGCGCAACTTCGACCTCATCTGGAACACCACACGTGGTGGTCCCGGCACCTCCACGACCGTCCCCAGTCTCTACGTCTACCAGGACGCGTTCCAGAACCGCCTGCTGGGCCGTGCCTCCGCGCTGGCCATCGTGCTGACCCTGGTGATCCTCGTCGTCGTGGTGGCCGTGCAGCTGGCACTGCGGGAACGCGACGTCCCACGGCGCCGGTTCGTCAGACCGGGCACACGGTGCTCACGGCGCGGGAAGGCGCAGTCATGAGAATCGCCCGTACCGAGAGCGTCGTCACGCACGCCCTGCTCGTCCTCGCCTCCGTCGTCGCCGTCTTCCCCCTGGTGTCGGTCCTCGTCTCCTCGCTGCACGGCGTGGGCGGATCCACCGGCGGAGTGTCCTTCGCCAGCTACTCCACCGCATGGACCCAGGGCCGCTTCGGCCCCGCCCTGCTGTCGAGCGCGCTGGTGTCCGTCACCGTCGTGGTGGTCACCGTGGTGCTCGCCAGCCTGGCCGGTTACGCGCTGGCCACCATGCGGGTCCCCGGGGGCAGGATCATCCTGGGCCTGCTGCTCGTCGGGCTCGTACTGCCCTACGAGGTGACGGTGCTGCCCCTGTACGAACTGCTCTCCGGCTGGCACCTCGTGGACACCTACTGGGCGCTGATCCTGCCCCAGGTCGCCCTGTCGGTGCCGCTGGGCGTGCTGTGGATGCGGTCGTTCTTCGCCTCCGTCCCGGCGGAACTGCTGGAAGCCGCGCGCATCGACGGCACGAGCCGCCTGCAGACCCTGCGCCTGGTCGTGCTGCCCGTCGCCGGACCCGCCATCACCACGCTGAGCACGGTGCTGTTCCTGTTCACGTGGAACGAGTTCCTGCTGGCGCTCATCCTCGTGCCCGACAACGCCTCGGTGCAGACCGTCCCCCTGGCGCTGTCCTTCTTCTCCGGCGCCGCCCGCTCCAGCGACCCGGCCGTCACCGCGGCGGCCGCCGTCCTGGTCGCCCTGCCGGTACTGCTCGCGTACGTCTTCCTCCAGCGGCGCCTGATCAGCGGCCTGACCGAAGGAGCCGTCAAATGACCGTGCCCGCCCCGTACCGGCCGGACGGCGTCACCCGCGTGGTGTGCGACCAACTGGCGCCCCTGGTAGGTGACCTGGCACACAACGAGGACCTGGCCCGCGACGCCGTACGGCGTGCCCTGTCCGACCGGGCCGACATCGTCGTCCTGCCCGAACTGACCACGTCCGGATACGTCTTCGCCGACGCCGAGGAGGCCCGGCGCACCGCGATCGGCGCCGACGACCCCTTCTTCGCCGGCCTCACGGCCCTGCTGGCCGGTACCGCCACCGTGGTCGTGCTCGGCTTCTGCGAAGACGCCGGCGACACGCTGTACAACAGCGCGGCCGTCGTCGACGCCGACGGAGTACGGGCCGTCTACCGCAAGACCCACCTGTGGGACCGGGAGACGCTCTTCTTCAGCCCCGGGCAGCACATGGCGCCGGTGGTCACCACGCCCCACGGCCGCATCGGCGTACTGATCTGCTACGACATGGAGTTCCCGGAAATGCCCCGCCAACTGGCCTTGGCGGGCGCCGACCTGATCGCCGTGCCGACCAACTGGCCCCTGGAGGACCATCCGACCGGGGAACGCCCCGCGGAGATCATCCAGGCCCAGGCCGCCGCCCGAGCCAACGGCCTCTACATCGCCTGCGCGGACCGCGGCGGCACCGAACGCGGCCAGCAGTGGACGCAGGGCACGGCCGTCATCGACCAGTACGGATGGATCACGGCGTCCGTGACCGGGACGGAACACCGGATCGTCACCGACCTCTTCCTCCACCTCTCCCGGGAGAAGGCCCTCTCCCCCCACAACGACCTGCTCGGCGACCGCCGAACCGACCTGTACGGCCAGGAGAGCCCGCTGCTATGACGACAGCCGACACCAAGCCCGCCACGGCATCCGCGCACACCGGCCCCCCGACGGACGACGACTGGTGGCGCACCGCCGTCATCTACCAGATCTACCCGCGCTCCTTCGCCGACAGCAACGGCGACGGAACCGGTGACCTGCCCGGCATCACCGCACGCCTCGACCACCTGGCATACCTCGGCGTGGACGCCCTGTGGCTCTCGCCGTTCTACCCCTCCCCCCAGCGCGACGGCGGCTACGACGTGGCCGACTACCGCGCGGTCGATCCGCGCTACGGCACCCTCGACGACTTCGACGCCCTGCTGGCCCGCGCCCACGGCCTCGGCATCCGCGTCATCGTCGACCTGGTACCCAACCACTGCTCGGCACAGCATCGCGCCTTCCAGGCAGCGCTGACCGCCGCGCCCGGCAGCGAGGAACGCTCCCTGTTCCACTTCCGCGACGGCCGCGGACCGGACGGCGCCCTGCCGCCCAACGACTGGACATCGATGTTCGAAGGGCCCGCCTGGACCAGGATCACCGAACCCGACGGCAGCCCGGGACAGTGGTACCTGCACCTGTTCGATCCCGGCCAGCCCGACTGGAACTGGGACAACCCGGCCGTCCACGAGGACTTCGAGCACACACTCCGGTTCTGGCTCGACCGCGGGGTCGACGGCTTCCGAGTCGACGTCTGCGACGCCCTCGTCAAAGCATCCGGCCTGCCCGACTGGCCCCACCCCACCCACGGGGTCATCGAGCCGGTCGACGGCGTGATGCCGCCGATGTGGGACCAGGAGGGCATCCACGCCATCTTCCGCGGCTGGCGCCGGCTGCTGGACACCTACGACGGCAGGCGCATCCTGTGCGCGGAGGCGTGGCTGCCGCCCGAGCGCGCCGCCCGCATCATCCGCGCCGACGAGATGCACCAGGCCTTCAACTTCCGTTTCCTGGAGACCCCCTGGCAGCCGGCCGCCCTGCGCGCCGTGATCGACGAGTCGCTGGCCGCCAACGGCGCCGTCGGCGCCCCCACCACGTGGGTGCTGTCCAACCACGACGTGATGCGCCACGCCAGCCGCTTCGGCTACGACGGGCCCGTCGAACTGGAACACGGTGTGGGCGCCGACGACCCCCAGCCCGACCGCGCCCTGGGACTGCGCCGCGCACGGGCGGCGACCGCGCTCATGCTCGCACTGCCCGGCTCCGCCTACCTCTACCAGGGCGAGGAACTCGGCCTGCCGGACGCGACCGACCTCCCCGACACGGCCCGCCAGGACCCGGTGTGGGAACGCTCGGGACACCGCATCCGCGGACGCGACGGCTGCCGCGTACCCATGCCGTGGACCGGCCGGGCCACCGCGTTCGGCTTCAGCGACACCCCCGACACCTGGCTGCCGCAGCCGCCCTGCTACGGCACCTACGCGGCGGACGCCCAACGCGACCGTCCCGACTCCACCCTGCGCCTCTACCGCCGCCTGCTCACCTTGCGCCGCCGCCACCACCTGGGAGCGGGGAGCCTGCGCTGGACGCCGTCCCCCGGCCAGGTCCTGCACCTCACCAATGGCCCCGTCGAGGTGATGACCAACTTCGGCACCGAGCCGGTACCCCTGCCCCCCGCCGCCCACGTCCTGGCCGCCTCCGCAGCGGTGACGGATCAGCTACCCCCGGACACGACGGTCTGGCTCACCCGACAAGAGCCCGTGCCCCACCCGTGACGCACGGAGGGCACGGCAAGGGGGCCGCACGGCCCGTCGCCGGTCGGCCGGGACCGGGCCGGCTCCCACAGAGCACCTGACCGACCAGTCGCTCAGGGCGCACGGTGGACCGGATGCCACGGACCGTCGCCCGGCGTAACGATCCGTACCGGCGGCTGTACCGGCGGCTGAACCGGAGGCTGCACCTGCGGCTGTACCTGCGGTGCGGCGCTCGGGTCCCCCGCGGGCTGGTTCCCCGTGCCCGGGGCCTGCGCGGGTCCGGTGGTCCCCCACAGCCGGTCGACGCGCGCGCGCTCGGTGGCGTCCGGGTAGCGGTTGGTGCAGGACGGGCCGGGGCCACCGCCCGACATCAGCTCACTGCACGGCCCGCTGTAGTCGTCCGGAAGACCCAGCACATGTCCGGTCTCGTGGGTGACGACGCGGATCGAGTCGTTCTGCTGGGCCTGGGTGTAGTCGATGAAGACGGAGCCTTTTCCGTGGCCGTTGGTGTCCGCGTGGGACCCCCGAGGGTCGTTGCCCTCCGAGTAGGAGAAGTCGGCACCGCTCGAAGCCTGGGCCTCTTTGAGCTTGACGTTGGATTCGGAGGCGTTCCAGATCGAGGCCGCGCTCGATATCTGTGAGCGGAAGCTCGGCGCCTCGGAGGCGTCGTAGTAGAGGGTCACTGCCTGCGCGCCGGGCTGGGCGGCGCGCTTCTCGGCGACCGACTTGACCACAGCATCGAGAAGCGTCTTGTTGTTCGCGGCCTCCTGGGCCGACCCGTCGTACCGCGCCACGGAGGTACCGGCGGAAGCGGGCGGGGTGGCGGCCGGCTGTGCGCTCGCCGGCAGTACCGCGCCCAGCGCGCTGGAGGCCAGACCCAGGCCGAGAGCGAGGGAGAGGAGTCTCGGGGACGGTCGGGACAGTTTCACGTAGAGGGCTCCTGCTCACTCGGTGACCGATCGCCGCAGTGCGCGGTCGAGTCGGTGTGAACACCGGTTCTCAACTGCGGCGACGTCCTGTGGGCCGCCATTCTTAGAACGGCTCGACAGGGTGCGCAATGGGTCCCGCCACTACGCCGCCTCGTAGGCCCCGGGACCTCGCTGAGCCGGCGCGCAGGCCCCCGGTCAGGACATGGCGACCGCAGGAACAAGCTGTCGGGACGTCAGAAGCCTTACAGAACAGCGCAGCTGGTACGCATGCCGACCGGGCGGAGTTCCCGTACGTACGACCGAATGCACATCCAGACCAAAATGGACAAAGCTGTGCATACTCATCGCGGCGCGTCTACTAAGAGCGCTGGTTGATTGGCGTATGGCCGTGACCGACGTCACCGGATCGGCATTCATCGATCATCGGGAACGGACGGTTGTGGCGATCGCGTCCCCTGGTGGAGCTGGACGCGGCGACCGTTCCGCCGGCGTCTTCTGAAGCACTCCCGCCTGCCGGACGCCGCCGCGATCCAGGGGCCTCGCGGTTGGCGACTTCCCCCTCGCGTCTGCGGCTCCACCGAGACAGAGACCAGTCTGAATGGGTACAACGCGGAAGCGGCGAGCCGGCTGGTGTGACCGTCTGTAAACACCAGACATGGCGATGGGTTCCGGCCCCAACGACGAGGGGCTGTCGCGTCACCACATCCCCGCCCGGATGGAGGCCGGCCTGTGATCGTCGACGCCCGCAAGGACGGACAGCTGGCCGACGAACTCGGCGCCGTCGACGTGCACATGAGCGGTGAGGACATCGACCGGCTCGAAGCCGGACCTTTTCCTGCGCCGTCCAGCCAAGCGACCGGCCGGGGGTGCCGTAGCGCTTCCCGGTTCCGGACGAAATTGCGTACAGCTGACATATACGCCGTCGGTATGCGGCCCTGTCGCACCGGTCGTATTGTTTTCAAGAGCGCGTCGCTGCGGATCAAGCAGGTGATACGCGAAGGAGGCCCGCATCAACCGGTCGGCGGGACAGCCAAACCGCCAATTTCCTCCAGGAGCAACACCTGCCTGAGTTCCACCACACCATGTTCGAACACGAAGGCGTCCGTATCCATTACGTGACCGCGGGCGAACCGCCGTCCGAAGGCGGGGACGACAAAACCATCGTGCTCATCCACGGCTGGCCCCAGACCTGGTGGGAATGGCGCCACATCGTAGAACCCCTGCACTCCGACGGCTGGTTCGTCGTGGCTCCCGACGTCCGGGGCGCAGGCGGGTCCTCGAAGCCCGAGGGCGGTTACGACAAACAGACGATGGCAGGCGACATCAGGGCGCTGCTGCGGCACCTCGGCGTGCAGAAACCGATCACCATCGTCAGCCACGACCTCGGGATGCTGGTCGGCTACGCCTACGCCACCCTTTGGCCGGACGAGGTCGCACGCCTCATGGTCTCGGAAGCCCCCATCCCGGGCACCGAGGGATACGAAAACGCTGTGGCGACGACCAATTACAGCAAGAACAGGATCTGGCATTTCCACATGCACGGCGCGGCGGACAACGCCGCCGAAATACTCATCGCCGGCCACGAATTTCCGTACCTGCGCTCGTTCTACGTCAGGCTGAGTGCCAACCCTGACGCCATTTCGATCGCGGACGCGGAGCGTTACGTCGCGGACTACACACAACCGGGAGCCATGCGGGCGGGCATCGAACTGTTCAGGGCGTTCGAGAAGGACGCCGAGGACAACCGGCGCATCCTGGCGGAGAAACGCAAGATCAAGATGCCCGTGCTGGGACTCGGGGGGACCGCCAGCTTCTGGCGAATTCTCGGGGTTTTCCCGCCGCGCGGCTGCCGCTCGTACCAGCCGCTGGTGATCGGCTCGGCCGGGCCGGTTAGCCTGTAGGCGGCAGCCCGTCCACGCGGCGATGCCCACCGTGCGCGACGGCGACGCGACCGGCGTTTCCGCCTGCTCCTCCGGGCGTCTACGGACACGTGGGCCGGGGCAGGGGTGGCCGCCCCCGGCCGGACGAGAGGAAGCCGACATGAACCGACTGCTGGACGGCCTGGGAGTCTCACTGCCGGTCCTCGCCGCCCCGATGGCCGGCGGATCCGGTACCCCCGCGATGGTGACGGCGGCCGCCCGTGCGGGCGGAATGGGTTTCCTCGCCGCCGGCTACAGGACCGCGCAGGCGCTCGCGGAGCAGATCGACGCCGTCCGGGCCGAGAACGTCCCCTTCGGCGTCAACCTCTTCGTCCCCGCCCCGGTCCCCGTCGCGCCGCAGGACTACCGCCGTTACGCCCGGGTGATCCAGCCCGAGGCCGACCGCTACGGGATCGTGCTCGGCGCCGGGGAACCGGTGACGGACGACGACGACTGGGCGGACAAGATCGATCTGCTCACTGCGTCGCCGGTGCCGGTGGTCTCGTTCACGTTCGGTGTCCCCGATCCCGCGGTCGTCAAGGCCCTGCGCCGGGCCGGGACCATCGTCCTGCAGAGCGTCACCTCCGCGGACGAGTCCCGGCAGGCGGCGGAGGCCGGGGTGGACGGGCTCGTCGTGCAGGCCCACGCCGCCGGAGGGCACTC
This sequence comes from Streptomyces sp. NPDC047841, assembly GCF_040704085.1. Classification (NCBI taxonomy): domain Bacteria; kingdom Bacillati; phylum Actinomycetota; class Actinomycetes; order Kitasatosporales; family Streptomycetaceae; genus Streptomyces; species Streptomyces sp. NPDC047841. The sequence continues at coordinate 13,809 of NZ_JBEYRP010000024.1, read as the reverse complement.
GGCCACGTTCACCCCGGACAGGCTGCCCGCCCCCCTGCCGCTGCCGGATCTCATCGCCGACGTCCGCCGCGGCACCGCACTGCCGATCGTCGCCGGCGGAGGCATCGCCGGCCCCGCCGACGTGGCGGCCGCGCTGCGCGCCGGCGCGGACGCCACCACGGTCGGCACCCTGTTGCTGCGTACGGACGAGAGCGGGGCCGCCGCTGCGCACAAGGCCGCGCTGACGGACCCGGCCTTCACGGAGACCGTGCTGACCCGTGCGTTCACCGGACGCCCCGCACGCGGCCTGCGCAACCGGTTCATCGAGCGGTACGACGCGGTCGCCCCGGTGGGTTACCCGGCCCTGCACCATCTCACCGCCCCGTTGCGCAAGGCGGCCACCGCCGCGGGCGACACCCGGCTCATCCACCTGTGGGCCGGCACGGGCTACCGGGAGGCGAGGGCCGAGAGCGTCAGCCGTACCCTCGAACGGCTCGCCCGTCAGCTGTGACCGGGCGCGCTCCGCGCGGCGCGGAACGCGTAGCCGGCGGTCGCGGCCGAGAGCAGGACGAGCGCGGCGGTGGCCGCGGCCAGGAGCGCCCAGGTGAGAGCCGGTCCGATCCGGACGCCGGTCGCCACGAGCAGCCTGATGGTGAAGTTCGTGCTCGCCGTCACGGGGAAGCTGAAGACCCACAGCCCGGGGTGGAACGCGCGCTGACGCAGGTCCGGCAGGAGGAAGGCGACGAGAAGGACCGTGAAGAACAAGGTCCCCGCGAAGCCGTAACCGACCGGGCCGAAGGCTCCCTTGTGGGCCGCGGTCCAGGCTATGCCGCCGGTGGCCGGGGGAATGGTCAGAACGGCGAGTGCGGGTCGCGCGGGCAGCGGCAGCGGTCCGGCGGTGACGAGTCCGCCCAGCACGACGGTGCCGAAGGTCAGCCAGTACAGCAGCCCGACCGCGAACGCCGCGTCGGCGACGCCGGGCAGTCTGAGCGACGAGGCGACGGCGCTGGCGATGAACGGGGCCGAGGAGACGGGCAGCAGATAGCCCGGGTGCAGGACGGTGGCGCTGAGCGAACCGGTGAGCCAGTGGGCGAGCAACCGGGCGGCGACCAGTGCGGCGAGAAGGGCGAAGACCGCGTACGCCCATCGGGCGCCGCCGAGCCCGAAGCGGGAGAAGTGACCGGTGATCAGCATCCCGATGATGGGCACGTAGGCGAGGGCGAAGCCCTGGGCGGGATGACGGAGGTCGTGGCGGAGGCTGGGCCACCTGGCTCCGCCGTGACGCAGATACTGGGCCAGCAGTACGACCCAGACGAGGCCGCTGACCGTGTACAGCAGGTCGCTGACCGGCAGGGCTCCCTGCCGGACGGCCGCCGCCGACTGCCAGGCGCCGCCGAGGCCGGCGGTGCCGAGCGAGACGGACAGCAGGCCGATACGGGCCGCGCGGACCGTGTGTCCGTCCGCGGGGGTGTTCTCTCTGACGTTCTTCACACGAGGTCCTGAGGAGATTCGCCGGGGCGGGTGGGGAGGGGATGCCGGGCGGCGGGGGCGGGGCGGGACACCCGTGCGGGCGGGGTCCTCGGACTCCGCCCGCACGGCCCGCCGCCCGCGAGGGCCGCACTCCTCGCGGGCGGCGGGGTGACTCAGGCCGCGGTGTCCAGTACGACGCGGAACCGGGCCTTGCCCGAGAGCATCCGCTCGTACCCCTCCATGGCCCGGGTGAAGGGCACGACCTCGACGCTGGGCCGGATGCCGTGGGCCAGGCTGAAGGCCAGGTTGTCCTCGTTCTCGATGGCGGAACCGGTCAGACTGCCGACGATGGCGTGCGTGCCGAAGATCAGGTCGGGGGTCGAGACCGTCAGCGGGTCGGGTGCGGCGCCGACGACGACCAGCGTGCCGTTCGGGGCCAGGCCCCGCACCAGCGGGTTCATGGACGCACCGCTGGTCGCGGTGGCGACGATGACCGAGGCGCCGCCCAGGTCGCGCAGCGCCTCGCCGGGGTCGACGGCGGTGCTGTCGATGTACTCGTCCGCGCCCAGCTTCCGGGCGAGCGCCTCCTTCTCCTCGCCCCGCGCCACTGCGGCGACCCGGTGACCGAGGCTGCGGGCGTACTGCAGGGCCAGGTGGCCGAGGCCGCCGATGCCCTGCACGGCCACCAGCGAACCGGCGCGGGCGTGCCCCTGCCGCAGCGCGGTGAAGGTGGTCAGCCCTGCACACAGCAGCGGCGCCGCATCGACGGCGGAGAGCCCGTCAGGAATGCGCACGAGCCCGCTGGCCCGCGCGTAGACCACCTCCGCGTAGCCGCCGTCGGTGGTCGTGCCGGTCTGCGGCTGGTTCAGGCAGTTGACGAAGTCACCGCGACGGCAGGGCTCGCACTCCCCGCAGTGCCCGTTCAGGAAGCCGACGCCGACGCGGTCGCCGGGCTGCCAGGCGGTGACGCCGGCGCCGACGGCGTCGACGACACCGACGACCTCGTGCCCCGGGACGACGGGCTGCGAGGGGTCCGCGCGCAGGCCTTCGACGGCCAGTACGTCGGTGTGACAGACACCGCAGGCCTCCACCCGCAGTCGGACGTGTCCGGGCTGGGGGTCGACCAGCTCACGCTCGACCAGCCGGAGGTTGTGGACGCCGGTCGCCTCGAAGGCGCGGTACGTGGACATGCTGCTCCTGGGTGTGTGTCGTCGGCCAAGACGGGGCCGGAACAAGGTATCGATCAGAAAATGACCGGTCTACTTAAACAGAGTCTAGCCGAGGTGTGGCGATGGGTCCCGCGTCCTGCGCCCCGAGGCGCCAGGGGCCGGTGCGCCCCGGGGTTTGACTCCGGTGAGGCGACCGCCCATATTGAACCTGAGGTGATCGAGAATGGGACGTGCGTCCAAGCGTGAGGAGATCGCGCAGGCCGCCCTGCGGCAGTTCCAGGCGAAGGGCTTCAACGCCACGGGCGTCAACGACATCACCACCGCCGCCGGAGTGCCCAAGGGGTCGTTCTACAACCACTTCTCCAGCAAGGAGGAGAGCGCCCTGGAGGCGCTGAACCGGTACGCCGCCGGCTTGCGGTTCGACATGCTCACCACGCCGGGACGGCCTCCGCTGGAGCGGCTGCGGGCGCACTTCGAGTACCTCGGCAGGGACACCCTCGACAACGGCTTCGCCGGCGGCTGCCTGGCCGGCAACTTCGGCGCGGAGATGGCGGACCACAACGAGCAGATCCGCTCGGCCGTCCAGCGCGGATTCGGCCGCTGGGCCGAGCACATCCAGGGGGTGCTCACCGAGGCCAGGGAGGCCGGCGAACTCGCCGGCGCGCTCGACGTGGCGGACACCGCCCTCTTCATCCTGAGCGCCTGGGAAGGCGCGCTCATCGCGGCGCGGGCCGACAAGTCCGCCGCCCCGGTCGAGGCGTTCTTCCGCCTGGTCTTCGGCGTCATCCTGCGCTAGGTCGTCCGGGGTCGAGGACGACCCGGACAACTCCACGAACTCGGCTGCCACATCGGCGCCGGGCAGAACCCGGGTGTGAGGTGCGGCACGGCTCCACACCAGGGGATTTATTGACGCGTCAAGTAACACATGCTCTACTTGACTCGACAAGTATGTGTGGCTGAGCCGGAACTGACCAGGCACGGCCGACCCATGAAAGGGCGTCCTCATGACCAAGATCGGTATCATCATCGGCAGCACCCGGCCGGGCCGTAACGGTGAAGCCGTCGCTCGCTGGGTGCACGAGGTCGCCTCCGAGCGCACCGACGCCCAGTTCGAGCTCGTCGATCTGCTGGACTACAAGCTCCCCGTGCTGGACGAGGCGTACCCGGCCTCCCTGGGCAACTACACCCAGCCGCACACCCAGGCCTGGGCCGAGAAGATCGCGTCCCTCGACGGCTTCATCATCGTCACGCCGGAGTACAACCGTTCCGTGCCGGGCGCGCTGAAGAACGCGATCGACTTCCTCTTCGCCGAGTGGAACAACAAGTCCGTCGGCTTCGTCAGCTACGGCTCCGTCGGCGGCGCCCGCGCCGTGGAACACCTGCGCGGCATCGCCGGCGAGCTGCAGCTGGCCGACGTCCGCTCGCAGGTCGCGCTCTCCCTGTTCACGGACTTCGAGAACTTCTCCGTCTTCAAGCCGGCCGACATCCAGCGCGACACGCTCGTCACCACGCTGGACCAGGTCGTGGCGTGGGCCAAGGCCCTCGCCCCGCTGCGCGCCAGCTGAAAACCTCGCCGGCTTCGGCCGGCGACATCCCGGTCATCGTCGTCCATGAGCGGAGGCGGCGGTGACCGCCACCGGCCGGGGTCGCTCCACGGAGGAGACGAGCGACCCCGGCCGGCCATATGCCGTGCGGCCCCCTCGCGTGGCACCCCCGTCGAGAACGCCCGCCAACCAGGCAGGGTCCCGCGCGCTTCCGGTGCGGTCGGTTTCCAGCAGCCTGAGCCAGACCGCGCACGGGTCGCCTCGGCCGCGGCCGCGACGGTCGCCGAGCACAGAGTTCCCCGACGCCGGCCCGCGGACGCCACCTCGGGGCCCGTGCAGACGACCTGTGGAACGGCGGCGCGGTCAATACGTCCGGCGGCCGACGAAGCTCAGGGTTCCCGGCCGTACGGCGGCGGCCCCTGGCCATCGGACCAGGGGCTGCGCCGGATCCAGGACCTGCGGGTCCCGCTGTGCGCCCGTCAGGAGGCGGCGGTGACGGAGGCGGGCCGGGCGTTCAGCAGCGCCAGGCAGTTGGCCCACAGCGCGCCGAGCGGTGAGGTGGTGTTGTAGAGCTTGGCGAACAGCACCTGGCCCTCCAGCTGCGCGACCACGGCCCGGGCTGATTCCCGGGTGTCGGCGACGGTGATCTCCCCACGGCCCTCGGCCTCGGTGACCACCGCTTCGATCATGTCGACCTGGTCCTCGAAAATTTCTTTGAGCCGGTCGCGGACGGCCTCGCTCTGGTTGCACATCTCCAGGGAGAGGTTGCCGAGCATGCAGCCCGCGATCGATCCGCGGACCTCCCGGCCGGCCCGGTACTCCGCCTCGGTCGCCTGGAAGAGCCGGCGCAGACGCTGGAGGGGCGGCTCCCTGCCGTCCACCAGGAGGCCGCTCCAACCGCGCCGTTCGGCGGCCCAGTGCTCGTCGAGCACGGTGAGTGCGAGGGCTTCCTTGGACTCGAAGAAGTAGTAGAAGCTCCCCTTGGGTACCTCGGCCGCCTTGCAGATCTCGGCGACGCCGAGCGCCGAGTAGCCGCGCAGCTCGATGAGTGACTGCGCAGTGTCCAGGATCTTCCTCCTGGCGTCACTTGTCCGGCCCATGAGAGCAGTATACGACCGATCGTCTATAAACGGGAGCGGGTCGGATCGATCGAGGCTGTGCACGTCGGCCGAGTGCACGTGCACGTCGGCCGGAACTCCGGGGGCGGGCCGGCCTTTGACACCCGTCGACCGGTCGTCTAGCTTCGAATAGGCGACCGGTCGTCTTGTCCACGATCCGCGCGAAACCCCCGCCGCACCCTCACCAACGAACGGAGAGCGCCGCTCATGGCCACCCCCGTAAAGCTCGCCATCGTCTTCTACTCGTCCACCGGCACGATCACCGAGATCGCCAAGGAGCTGCACGACGCCGGTGTGAAGGCGGGCGCCGAGGTGCGCCTGCTGAAGGTGGCCGAGCTGGCCCCGCGGGCCGCCATCGACTCCAACCCGGCCTGGGCCGCCAACCACGCCGCCATCGCCGACATCCCCGAGGCCACCCCGGAGGACATCGAGTGGGCCGACGCCGTGGTCTTCGGTACGCCGACCCGCTTCGGGAACGTCTCCTCGCAGCTGAAGCAGTTCATCGACACGCTCGGCGGCCTGTGGGCCCAGGGCAAGCTCGCGGACAAGGTCTACAGCGGCTTCGTCTCCACCGCCACGGACCACGCCGGCCACGAGTCCACCCTGCTCGCGCTGTACAACTCCGTCCACCACTTCGGCGGCATCATCGTCACGCCGGGCTTCACCGACCCGCAGAAGTTCGTCGACGGCAACCCCTACGGCACCTCCCACGCCGACGGCCAGGGCACCAAGCCCGTGGGTGAGGTCACCCGCCTCGCCGCCGCCATCCAGGCCGAACGCGTCGTCGAGATGGCGGCCAGGCTCAAGGCGGCGGCCGAGACCGAGGACGAGACCGCCATCAGCATCAGCACCGGCACCGGCACCCGCACCGAGGAGGGTCCGCGACGCTGGTGGCAGCGCCGGCGCCGGTGACACCGCGACCCCGCCCGACGGCGCCTCCGCCCGCCCCGCCGTGCCTGCGCGAGGCTCGCCCCGGAAAGTGCCCCTGACCGACGTATCGACTGACGTGTCAACCGACATATCAACAGACGGCCGCTCGTCCACATGTGACGTACGGCCACATCTACAGGCGAGCAACCCGAAAGGCTGCCCGCTCCGACCAGCTGTGACAGGAGATCTACCCATGCGTGTCGAGATCTGGACCGACGTCGCTTGCCCGTGGTGCTACGTCGGCCGCGCCCGCTTCGACCGCGGCCTGGCCGCGTTCGCGCACCGCGACGAGGTCGAGGTGGTGCACCGTTCGTTCGAGCTCAACCCGGAGGCCGAGAACGGCACCGTGCCGATCATCGACGCGGTGGCGGCGCAGTACGGCCGTACCCGGGAACAGCAGGTGGCCAGGGAGGAACAGGCCGCCGCCATGGCGCGCGAGGTGGGGCTGGACTTCCGCATCGGCGGACGTGTCTTCGGTAACACCTTCGACGTGCACCGCCTCATCCACTTCGCCAGGTCGCACGGTCGGCAGGCCGAGATCACGGACCTCGCCTTCCGGGCGAACTTCGCGGAGGAGCGGTCGATCTACGACAAGGAGACGCTGGTGGCCCTCGCGGTGGAGGCGGGCCTGGACGAGGCCTCGGCCCGGAAGGTGCTCGACGATCCGACCGCGTTCGCCGAGGACGTGCGGGCCGACGAGCGACTGGCCGCCGAGATGGGGGCCGGAGGTGTCCCCTTCTTCGTGCTGAACAGGCGCTACGGAGTCAGCGGCGTCCAGTCGCCCGAAACGTTCACGCGGGCCCTTGAGCAGGCCTGGGCGGACCGGGCCGCCGCGTGAGGCGCGGCCCCTCGGGGGCCGAGCCGGGAAGGGGCCGGCGGCCGGCGGGGTCGGCCGGCCCGCCCGGGCCGTGCGTCGTCCGCCGGTCGCCGGTCAGGCCCACGACGCACACGCGCGTGCGTCCGGGACGAACGAGGGACCGAGCCGCCCGGGCGGCCCGGTCCCTGTTCGCGCGGCGGTGATCAGGTGATCAGTTGCCGCTGTCCTGCCAGTGCTGCGTCACGGGGGTCGCGGTGACGGCGTTCTCGTAGACCAGCGCGACGCGGTGGCCGTACTGGATGGTGTACATCTTCTTGCCGCCGAGGACGACCGTTCCGCTGCTCTTGTCGTAGTCGTCCGTCACGGCCGGGGCCTGGGTGGCGACGTACGCCTGGCCGGCGGGGACGGTGTACACCGTGAGCGGGGCCTGCGTCGAGGGCGAGATGCCCGCCGGGTACTCCGAGGCGTCCGGGTAGCTGCGGCCGTAGACGGCCACCGAGGCGGAACCGGCCGGGCGGATCATCTTCACGCCGTAGGCGATCTTGGCGTTCTCGCCGCCGGGGTTGTAGAACCACACCTTCGCACCGCTGAACCAGATCGCGGTCCAGTCGCCGCTCACATCTGCGACGACGAACTGCTGCCCCGACTGGGCCGTGCTGCCCCAGTCGCTGATCTCGTTCGTACCCGCGCCGGTGCCATGGAGCGCCTGGTCGCCGAAGAGCGGGGCGGACGCGTCCGGGGCGGTGCGCACGTAGACGAAGTTCGACGCCTGCTGCCTCTCCGTGCAGGTGGTCGTGGGATCGGTCGGGTCGTCACCGGGACAGACACGCACGGTCTGCACGGTGTCGGCGAACGGCGGATCGATGGTCACGACCGAACCCACGGCCGGGACGCTGTGCGCGCCGCTGTAGGGGCGGCCGAGGAGCGTCATGAAGTGGTCCCAGTCCCAGCCGTTGCCCGGGTCCCAGTGCATCCCGGCGGCGTGGGCGTCGTCCGGGCTGTCGACATTGTCATGACCGATGACGTGCTGACGGTCCAGCGGTATGTCGAACCGTGCCGCGAGGTACGTGACCAGGTCGGCCGTGGCCTCGTACTGCGCCTCCGTGTACCACGTGGCGCCCTGCGCGGCGTACCCCTCGTGCTCGATGCCGATGGAGTGCAGGTTCATGGAGTAGTTGCCGGCGTGGAAGGCGATGTCCTTGGTGGGCACCATCTGCGTCACCGCGCCGTCGGACGAGCGCATCACGTAGTGCGTCGCGGCGCTGTTGGTCTGGGAGGACAGGCCCTTCACACCGGCGTCGTAGGTGGTCTCCAGGTCGTGGATGACGATGGTGTCGATCCGGATACCGTTCGCGGGCCGCTTGGACACCTGCACACCCGCGGCCGAGCCGGGGACGAACGTGCACGCCACAGCCGGCGGGCACTCGGTGTCCGCGGTGGCCGATGCCGTCAGGTGCAGCCGGTCGACCTGCGCCGTCGCGGGGCGGACCGAGGGGACCGCGGTGAGGCGGACGCGCTGGCCGTCGTGCGTCTCGGCAAAGGCGCCCTTGCGGATGGTGCCGAAGACACGGTCGGCGAAGGCCACCGCGTCCTGACGGTCCGTCGACTGGCTGTAGCGGGCCACGGCTCCGAACCACAGGGCCGGGTCCGCCGGCGTCCCGCCGGCCACCTTTTTCTCGTACGACGCCAGGAGCGCCGCGCCACCACGGATGTTGGCGGCGGGGTCCTCACGCAGGGTGTCCGGCGACATCCCGGTCAGCTTCGCGGCGGACCGGAGCGTGTGCAGGGCCGGCTTGGCCGTCAGGGAGGCGAGGTCCTTCCGGCCGGCACCGCCCATGGCTCCACCGGCCATCATCGCCGGGGTGACGTCGGTGAGGTGCATGGGACCGAAGCCGCCGTCGGTGCTGTGCTGCGCCCCGTGTGCGTCCCACGCGGACTCCTCGTAGGCGACGCCGAGCAGCACGCTCACCGGGACGTGGTATTCCGCGGCGGCCGAGGCGAAGTCCTGCTGCCGGGAGGCGGCGGTGGAATCCGTCGCGGCGAGTGCGGTGAACCGCGTCGCGGTCAGGCCGCCCACGGCCAGCGCACCCGCCGCGATCAAAACCGGGAGACGCAGCCGTCTCTTCCTCTGGTGCAAGATGACGTTCCTTACGCGAGGTGGGATGAGCGGTCATCAGGTGTGAGCCGCCACCGGATGGGCCGGGGCCTGGTCACTGAGGTGAACTGCGGTCGCACACCTCGCCGCAGCGAGTGGCATCTCCGCAATCGGCTCCCGGCTCACACGTACCTTACGGGAGCACCAGCCGGGGCCCGGACCCGCCCCCTTCGGTGATCCGCCGCTCCGAGCGGTTCCCGGACACCGCGTCGAGGGAAGGACGGACTCCTCCGGCGGAGCGTCGAACTCCCGCGGGTGACGCGGAGTTGCGGTGGCCGGGGCACGGCACTCCTCCAGCCGCCGGCCGGGGGACCCCAGCGCACGCGCCGGACGCCGCGCGGGGCGCATTCCGGGCGGACGGGTGAGCTCGACGGCACGGCCCAGCCCCGGGCGGGCGTGTGATGTCACGGGCGAGTGCGGTGCAGCCTACGTTTCTCCCCTCGGCAGAGCCGGCAGCACCGTCGCACGTGTCGCCGGATTCGCGTGCGCGCGGATCGTGCACGCCGGCCCACGTGCCGAGCGGTCCGCCGCTCCGTTCAGGCCCGCCCCAGCCGGTAGTCCGCCATCCGGACGCGACCGGTCCGCCGTCGGAAGGCGATCGTGGTGTCGGGCCACAGCACGGTGTTGCGGCCCGACCGGGGATCCTGGTACCAGCTGCGGCAGCCCCCCGTCTGCCAGACGGTGCCGGCCATGCGCTCGTCCACCCAGTCGTTGAAGGCCCGCTGGACATCGGCGCGTACCTCGACCGAGTCCGCTCCGCGGCGGCGCACGCGGCGCAGGAGGGCGGTGACGTAGCGGGCCTGCGCCTCGATCATCGCGATCTGCGAGTTGTGACCGAGCCCCGTGTTCGGCCCTGCCATCAGGAACATGTTGGGGAAGCCGGCGACGGTGGTGCCGAGGTAGGCCTGGTTGCCGTCGGCCCAGGCTTCGGCGAGGGTGACGCCGCCTCGTCCGGTGATGTCGATGCGGAGAGTGTTCTGCGTGTCGAAGCCGGTTCCGTAGACGAGGACGTCGGCGGCGACCTCGACCCCGTCCTCGCCGACCACGGTGCCGGGCCGGACCGCCGCCACCCCGCCCCGCCGCAGCCGGACATGGGGCCGGGACAGCGCCGGATACCAGTCGCTGGAGATCAGCAGCCGTTTGCACCCGAGGGCGTAGTCGGGGGTGACGGCCGCCCGCAGCCCGGGATCGGACACCTGCTTCTCCACGAGCCGGCGCGCCAGTGCCTCGGTGGCGGCCAGGGCACTCGGATCGCTGACGAACCCGGCGGCGCGCCCCTCGTGGATCCGGAACAGGCGTTCGCGTGTCCACCAGCGGTAGGGCGGACACCAGCGGGCCAGACGACGGTGACGTTCGTCGAAGAGCCGGTCGGTCTTCGGCAGGATCCAGGGCGGTGTGCGCTGGAAGACGGTGAGGGCCGAGACCTGGTCGACGATCGCCGGGACGAACTGGATGGCACTGGCGCCGGTGCCGATGACCGCGACCCGTTTGCCGGTCAGGTCGACGTCGTGCCGCCAGGCCGCCGAGTGGAACACCGCGCCGCCGAAGGACTCGACACCGGGCAGGCCGGGGTGGGCGGGATGGTGCAGCGGTCCGACGGCGCAGACCAGGAACCGGGCGCGATGGCACTCGCCGGCCGACGTCACCACCTCCCAGCACGCCTCCTCCTCGGCCCACCGGGCGCCGCGGACCTCCTGGCCGAACCGCACGTGCTCGACGAGGCCGCGTCGGCGGGCCACCTCCCGCAGGTAGTCCAGGATCTCCGGCTGGCGCGCGAACAGCCGGCTCCAGTCGGGCTTCTGGTGGAAGGAGTACGAGTACAGGGGCGACGGGATGTCACAGGCGCAGCCCGGATAGGTGTTGTCGCGCCAGGTGCCGCCGAGGTCGTCGGCGGCCTCCAGGATCCGCAGCGAGCGGATTCCCGCCTTGCGGAGCATGGCGGCGAGACCGAGCCCGCTGAAGCCGGCGCCCACGATCAGGACGTCGACGGGCGCGGGCGGCGCGGCCGTGCCGGCGGCGGGATCAGCGGGGGAGATCATCGGTGTCCTCGGCGGGGGACGACGGCTGCGTCCGGCCGGTGCCGCTGTCGCGGGCGGCGGGGATGCCGGCGAGCCGGTACTTGAGCACCTTGCCGGACGGGTTGCGGGGCAGTTCCTCGACGAAGAGGTACTCGGAGGGGAGCTTGTAGTCGGCCAGACGGGAGGCGGCGTAGGAGCGCAAGGACTCCACGCCGGGGGCACGGCCCCGGCGGGGTACGACGACAGCGCGCACTCGCTCGTCGAAGACCGGGTCGGGCACACCGACGACGGCGACGTCGGCGATGTCCGGGTGGCCGGACAGAACGCTCTCGACCTCGGCGCTGTAGACGTTCTCGCCCCCGCGGATGATCATGTCCTTGAGGCGGTCGAGGATCCTGACGAACCCGTCGGTGCCGACGCTGCCCACGTCCCCCGTGCGCAGCCAGCCGTCCACGAAGGTGGCCCCGGTGGCCTCCGGGTTGTTCCAGTAGCCCGCGGCCACCACGGGGCCGCGCACGCACAGTTCGCCGACGGTGTCCCGCAGGTCCCGGGGCGGTGCCCCGCCCACGGAGACGGCGACGTCGAGCCCCGCCACGGGCCTGCCCACCGAGCCGGCGTGGGCGAGGTACTCGTCGCCCTCGGTGTAGGTCACGATCGAGGTCCCCTCGGTCAGCCCCCACACGTTGCCGAGCCTAAGCCCGGGCACACGGCGGACGACCTCGGCGGGGAAGCTCTCGGGGACCGGCGAACCGCCCATGACGAACAGGCGCAGTGCGGACAGGTCGGAGGCGGTGTCCTCGGCCTTGAGCAGGATCAGCCGGAGCATGGCCGCGACACCGGCGAAGAACGTGATCCGCTCCCGGACCATCAGCCGGACGACGGTCTCCGCCCGGAACTCGGGGGTGAGCACGCAGCACGCACCGGCGGTGAGGAAACCGATGAACTGCGAGACCACACCGGTCGCGTGGAACATCGGGGCCGCGATCAGGGTCCGCTCTGCCGGTCCGGCGCCGAGGCGCTCGCGCACGGTGCCGGCGTTGAACAGCAGGTTGGCGTGGGTGTGCATCGCGCCCTTGGGCCTGCCGGTGGTGCCCGAGGTGTAGAGCAGGTGTGCCACGTCGCCGGGGGTGCGGTCCGCTCCGGGCAGTGCGCCGGCGTCGGGAACGGCTGCGTCCGGCGCCGGTGGGGCGAGGAGGACGGAGGCGGGGACGACGCGCTCGGTGAACGCGGTCGGCACGCGTCCGCCGAGGGGCCCCTCGACGGCGTCGGTGAGGATCACCCGCGCACCGCTGTCGGTGAGGACGTGGTCGAGCTCCGGACCGGTCAGCCGGGTGTTCACCAGGACGACGACGGCGCCGGCGAGCTGGGCCCCGACGTAACCGACCGCATACTGCCAGCAGTTGGGGAGCAGGATGGCGACCCGGTCGCCCGGGTCGACTCCGCGGTCCCGCAGCCGGAGCGCGACGCTCACCGCCCGGCGCAGCGTTTCGGCGTGGCTGAGCCGGACGGAACCGTCCACCAGGGCTTCACGCTCGGCGTGTTCCGTCGCGACACGGATGAACGCGCGGGGGAGTGTTTCCGCTTGCATCACGGTTCCTGACTCGGCGCCACGACGGACGTCCCGCCGTCAGGCCCAAGCGTAAACATACTCCTTGTCAGGTGAAGTACCTATATCGAGCCAACTTACGCTGCCACGTATCTCCGTCACCTACTTGACCGGTGACGAAACTAGGGTAAGAATCCAACCAGTCGAGAAACATAACCGCTTGGGCAAGTAATGCGTTAAGGAGTTGCCATGGGTATCACCGAAGACACCGGCCGCCTCACCACCGGCCGCCGCCGGTTCCTCGGCCTCGCCGCGGGCGCCGCGGGCGCCGCGGCCGGCGCCCAGCTCGGCCTTTCCGGTCAGGCGCAGGCCGCGTCCGGCGGGCCGCAAGCCGTGGGCCCCGCATCGGCGGCCGGCGCCCGCCCCGGTTCCCCCCGCCCGGCGCCCGGGGTCCGGCCCTTCCGCATCAAGGTCTCGCAGCGGGAGATCAGTGAGCTGCGGCGGCGGGTGCGGGCGACGCGCTGGCCGGACCGGGAGACCGTCGGCGACCGCTCCCAGGGCGCCCAGCTCGCGAAGGTCCGCCCGCTGGTCGAGTACTGGGGTACCCGCTACGACTGGCGCAAGGTCGAGGCGAGGCTGAACGCGCTGCCCCAGTTCATCACCGAGATCGACGGGGTGGACATCCAGTTCGCGCACATCCGCTCGCCGCACGCCGACGCTCTGCCGATGCTGATGACGCACGGCTGGCCCGGTTCGATCATCGAGCTGCTGAAGATCGTCGATCCGCTCACCAACCCGACGGCCCACGGCGGACGTGCCGAGGACGCCTTCCACCTCGTCCTGCCGACGCTGCCCGGCTACGGCTTCTCCGGGACGCCCAGGTCGGCCGGATACAACCCGGCCCACGTCGCGACCGCGTTCCACCGGCTCATGCTCCGGCTCGGTTACGGCGAGTACGTGTCCCAGGGTGGCGACTGGGGTTCGATCATCGCGCAGCTCCAGGCCACGCAGCGGCCCAAGGGGCTGCTGGGCATCCACGTGAACATGCCCGGCACCGTGCCGC
>NZ_JBEYRP010000023.1:0-115092 GCF_040704085.1 Streptomyces sp. NPDC047841 | reverse complement strand
AGGCCGGGCACGCGCCGGACGCGCCCGTCGGCGGGCAGTCCCGCCGACTCGGGGCTCACCCGCGCGCGACGGGTGCGCAAAAAGGCGGCGATCTCGCTGCTGCGGTCCATACACCCAGTCTCGCCTGCCCCGCCGCTACCCACCCGCCGCTGGGTGGCCCTGCCAGTACCTGTCTCACCAGGGCCACCTGCGGGCCGCCGGGGCCGGTCTGGCGGTGGTCTGCTGGATGACAGGGGCCGCGACGGCCTACGTCCGGGTCCCGCTCCGCATCTCTTGTCTTTTCGAAGGGTGTCATCCCATGACCACCGAGACCTCTACCACGGCCTCCACCAGGCCCCTGAACGGCCGGGTGGCCGTCGTCACCGGCGCGTCCAGCGGCATCGGCGAGGCAACGGCCGAGCACCTGGCGGCACAGGGCGCCAAGGTCGCCGTGCTGGCCCGGCGCGCCGAGCGGCTGGACGACCTGGTCGCGCGCATCGGCAAGAACGGCGGCACCGCCGTGGCCATCACCGTCGACGTGACCGATGCCGCCGCCGTGCAGGCCGCCGCCGACCGTGTCCAGACCGAGCTGGGCGGCGCGGACCTGCTGTTCAACAACGCCGGCGTCATGCTGCCCGGTCCCGTCGAGGAGCTGCGCGCCGACCAGTGGCAGCGGCAGATCGACCTGAACGTCTCCGGGCTGATGAACGTCATCGGCGCGTTCACCCCGCAGCTGGTGCGGGCCGCCCAGGAGCGCGGTGTCGCCGACCTGATCAACACCTCCTCCAGCGCCGCGCAGAACCTCTACCCGACCTTCGCCGTCTACGCCGGCACCAAGGCGTTCGTCTCGCACCTGTCGAAGCACCTCAGGGTCGAGCTGGGCCCGAAGAAGGTCAGGGTCAGCGCGATAGAGCCCGGCATCGTGGGCACGGAGCTGCAGGACCACGTCACCGACACCGGCGCCCGCGAATGGCTGGAGGGGTCCAAGGACACCATCGACTGGCTCCAGTCGATCGACATCGCGCAGACCGTCGGCTTCATCGCATCCCTGCCGCTGCGGGTCAACCTCCCGCAGGTCTTCATCATGCCCACCGCCCAGGCCAGCTGACACACCCGCCGGACGTGCCCGGCACAGACACGTGTGCCTGTGCCGGCACGCCGGGCGACCATGCCGAGTCACTGCTCGCGTACACGTCGCACACGGCGCGCACACCGCAGGAGGCCGGCTTCCGCGCTCCGCGCAATCGCCGTACTCAGCGCGCCCCTCGATGCCCAGGACGGGAGGGGGAGAGGATGCGATGCTGGAGTGAGGGCCCCTCCACAGCCTGGTGACCACGTCCCGATGCGGCTCGCGAGGGACGCGGGGCGGGACCGTGCGGTCGGTCTGGGAGGCCGCCGGCCGGGGCACCGCTCACCGAGCGTCGCCAGGCGGCCTGACCGCGTGGGTCCGGTCAGGACCGCGACCGCCCCGGAAGGCAGGTGTGTCCCATGCGCACGTCGACCCGTATCGCCGGTGCCCTCACCGGCCTGACCCTCACCCTCGGCGGTGCGGTCCTCGCCGCTCCCGCGGTCCGGGCGGACATCCCCGCCTGCACACGGATGGCCGAGCTGGCCGGTGCCACCGCTTCCGGCTCCGTCACCGCGGCCTGCGGCCGTGGTGTGGTCGGAGACCTGCAGGGTTGTGTGACCGGGCTGACCGGGGCCGGAGTGCCGGGCGGCGCCGCGACCGGTGCCTGCCGGGCGGCGGCTCACGAACCGCGTTAGAAGCCCGCGCGCGGCAACCGCCCGCCGGTCTCCGAACATCTCCGCAGACGACTGCACAGCCGCCGGCGGACAGATCGTTTCACGCCCCTGTGCCGGTGACGCCTGCGCGCTGCCGGACGGGACCGCGCGCGCGATCACCTGACCGGTCCGCGCACGGCTGGGCGACCGGTCCGGCCGGTGCGCCCGGCGCGGTGGGCATGGGTGACGGCACCCGCCCCACCGTGGCTGTACCGACCTTGACACCCGTCTGAGCCAGATCCGATCCCGCCCGCCGCAACACCACGACCAAGGAGCCGGCCGGCCCGGTGCACCCGCCGGCCGGCTCCGCCGCGCTCGGCGACGACCCCGGCCACGACTCCGCCGTTCGGCCCATCAAGGACACCGGCCGCGACGCCGAAAACGACCAAGCGGAGTCGCCCGGCCCCACACCCCCGCGTTGCGGTACGCCTCCGTGTCCCAGACCGCCCCGATGACGGCGGTCCCGTACCCCGGCCGACAGGCCCGGAGGAGATCAGATCCCGCATGCGCGTCTTCCCGCCCCTGACCGCCGTCACCACCGCCGCGCTCCTGCTCGCCACGGTCACCGGCGCGGCTCCCGCCGCGGCGGACCGGAACGCCGACGGCACGCCGCTGGTCAAGGTGTCCCACGGCGACCCGTACGCGAAGTGCACCATCGGAGCGAGGTCCCCCGACAGCGTCGTCTACCCGGCCACCGAGGTCGAGCCGTACCTGTCCGTCGATCCGCGCGACCGCAGGCGCGTGGTCACCGTGTTCCAGCAGGACCGCTGGAACGACGGCGGCGCCCGCGGCCTGGCGGCCGGCTGGACCACGGACGGCCGCACCTTCCACCGGAGCACACTGCCGTTCAGCCTGTGCGCCCCCGGCGGCGCGGACTACGAACGGGCCTCCGACCCGTGGGTGAGCACCGGCCCGGACGGCACGGTGTACGCGAGCGGGGAGGGCGTCGACTTCACGAAGAGCACGCGCAGCGCCCTCCTGGCCGTCACGTCCCGCGACGGCGGCCGGACTTGGCACCACCTCACCACCACGCACGTCGACGAGCAGCCGTTCTTCAACGACAAGCCCTCACTCACCGCCGACCCGATCCGCAAGGGCACCGCCTACCAGGTCTGGAACCGCCTCGACAACGACCCGCCCGGCCCCGGCTCCCTCGACGGCCCCGGCTACATCTCCCTCACCCGCGACGGCGGCCGCACCTGGAGCAAGGCCCGGCGGTTCGTCGGCACCAGCACCGTGCCCAACACCCAGACCATCGGCCATCTCATCGTCGCCGACCGGCGCACCGGCATTCTGTACGACTTCTTCGACCGGATCACCTACTCCGGCGACCTGAGCACCGTCGTCGAAGCCCGCTACGAGATGGTCACCTCGAACGACGCCGGGAGGACCTGGAGCGCCCCGGTCACCGTGGCCCGGGACACCTCCGTACCGGAGGCCGACCCGAACGACCCCGCCAAGCAGCTGCGCGCGGCGGCCACCCTGCCGAGCCCGGCCGTCGACCCCGGGACAGGCACGCTGTACATGGCTTACGAGGGCTCGGACTTCTCCGGTGGACAGTTCGACTCCGTCCAGCTCGTGCGGTCCACCGACGGCGGACGCACCTGGAGCACCCCGGAGCTGATCAGCCGCAGGGGCGTACCGGCCTTCTCACCGTCGATCGCGGTCACCGAACGGGGCACGGTCGCGCTCACCTACTACGACCTGCGCTTCCTCACGCCCGGCGACACCACCACCCTGCCCACCGCCTACCAACTGGCCACGCTGCCGCACGGAAACCCGAAGCTGCGCACCGAACGACGGATCTCGCGGGTCTTCGACTGGCTGCGGGCGCCGTTCGCCGGGGGCTACTTCCTCGGCGACTACCAGGGCCTGGTGGCGGACGGCACGGGAGTACGGGCGGTGCTCACCGAAACCCACTCCGGCGCACCTCGGAACCGTACGGACGTGTACACCGGCCGTCTCCGCACCCCCTGACCGATAGCCTGCGTCACCATGATGCGAGCCTGGATACTGCCGATACTGCTGGTGCTCAGCGGCTCAGCCGTCGCGACCGGGCAGGTCTTCGCGGGGAACCCCGGCACGGCCGCCGCACTCCTGACGGCGTTCGTGGTGTTCGCCGGCGTGACCTCGCCCCTGGTCTTCCCGAGGTCGATCGGTGCGCGCGAGGCACAGCGCCGCAGCGCGGTCGACGGTCGCCCGGTCGTTTACTGGCGTCCGGGCTGCACGTACTGCATGAGACTGCGCATCCGGCTGGGCCGTGGCGCCCGCCGGCTGCACTGGGTCGACATCTGGCGCGACCCGGCGGGAGCCGCGGTGGTGAGGGCGGCCAACGACGGCAACGAGACCGTGCCGACCGTCGTCGTGGCGGGCCGGCCGCACACCAACCCCGATCCCGCCTGGGTACGCGAACAGCTCCGGGCCGGGCTGCCGCACTGACGGGCGCGCGGGCTCGCGTGCCCCCGCGCCCGCGCCGGGGCGCACCGGTCGGAGCCGGTGCGCCCCGGGGCGTCAGGACACCACCGCCTGCGCGTACGGGACGAGCCGGACGGGACCGACCAGGCCGTGGTCCTGGCGGGCCGTCGTGCCGAACACGGACGGCTGGGCGACCCGGAGCCGGTTGATGAGCGGCGTGGCCACTTCGATCTCGATGGCATTCTCGCCGCCGCGCAGGTAGGGGCCGACGTCGACGACGGGGTGCAGGCGGTCCACCGGGGGCACGGAGGTGCCGTTGACGGTGACACGGACGGTGTCGGAGACCTGCCCGAGTTCGAGGACGGCCCCGTGGGACGCGGTCCAGCCGTCCGGCAGGGTGACCTCGGTGCGGTAGCGGCCGACGCCCGCGGAGTCGGCCAGTTCGGGAATCCTCGACCAGGGCGCGAGCGCGTCCAGGGTGAGGGTGCGCCGGACGCGCTCGGTACGGGTCGGGTCCGAGCCGGGGTACCAGTCCTCGACCTCCAGCTCCCACGCCGCCGGGGTGATGGGGCCGGGCACGGACGGCAGGGTCGTGGTGACCGTGCGGCCGTCGGACAGACGGGTGGTGCGGGTGCGGGAGCCTGCCGCGCCGGCCCGCACGGTCAGTCCGCGGCCGGTGAACAGCACGTCGTCGGCGTCCGAGGCGACGGCGTGCGGACGGTTGCCGTAGCGGTCGCCGAACAGTCCCGGCCGCCCCAGCGCGACGATCACCGTCTCCCCGGGCTGGAGCGTGACGCGCAGGGTGACGTCGTCGCCGTCCCGGGTGTAGCGGGCGAGCCGCACCGCCCGGCCCGTCCAGGCGTCGAGGAGATACGGCACCGTGGCCCCCCGGCCGCGGGTGACGCGCAGGGTGACGTCGTGGTCGATCGTGGCCACCGCGGGCTTGACGGTCTCGGCGTGCTTGCCGTTGCACAGGTAGTAGAAGTCGGCGTCGTCCGTGGCCCGGTGGGCGTTGAGGAGCGTGGAGGAGGTGGCGTAGCGGACGTCGGGGGCGACACCGAGCTCGGCGAGCGCGTCGCCGACGGCGGCCTTGTCGGTGACCCGAACGACACCCGGCAGGGCGAGCAGCCGGGCCATCAGCGCGCGCAGCCGGTCGGTCTCCCCGTCGCCGGGCACCCCGGGGGTCAGGGCCTGGTCGAAGGCGCCGAACAGGACCATGGGCAGGCCCGCCTCGGCCAGTTTCAGCAGCTTGCGCGCGTCGCTGACGGCGAGCGTCGGGGTGGAGCCGTAGAAGAAGTCGCCCTCGACGAACAGCGCCTTGTAGGCGGGCCCGTCGGGCGCCAGCCGGCCGGCGCGGACGGTGGCGCTCGGCAGGTCGAGCAGCGGGCCGCTGAGGAACTGGTGGGTCCAGCCGAGGGGGATGCCGGTGGCGGTGAACCAGGATGCGCCGATGCCGGTGGCCGTGTAGCCGGTCTGCCGGAAGACGGCGACGTCGGCACGCGCGGTGCCGGTCTGCAGCACGCGGTGTACGCGGCCCAGGTAGCCGGCGATGTCCTCGGCATGGCCCCAGGTGGGCTGCCGGGGGCCCCACGACTCGCCGTAGCCGGGGGCGCCGTTGTACGGGCTGAAGGCGGCGAACCCGGGCCAGCTCACCTGCGGGGCGGTGGCGTAGGAGAATCCGTGCACGACGGTCTGGTTGACCCCCGCCGCGTACGCGCCGCCCATCGTCCGCAGGAAGCGGTCCCACGTGGTGCTGTACGCCGTGCCGTTGTACGCGCCGGCCTCGCAGGACAGCACCGTGCGCCCGGCCATGTCGCGGCCGCCGGCCAGGCAGCGGTAGTCGTCGAGGTTCTTGAAGCCGAGGGACTCGCCCTCGGGGATGTCCAGGATCGCCGCCGAGGCGATGGCGTCGGTCTGCAGTCCGTAGGGCTGCGAGCGCAGGGCCATGCCCAGCGAGTGCGCCCAGGTCCTGAGGGCGAGCAGGTGGTGACGGTTGAACAGCTCCGAGACGGTCTCCCAGAAGTCGTGCCTGATCTGCCGGGTGACCTGGGCCTCGAAGGCGAAGACCTGGTTGCTCTTGTCGAGGACGACGGCGGGCAGGTACGGCAGCAGGGGGCGCCCCGTGCGCTTCTCGAACGCGTCGGGCAACTGCGCGGTCCAGGTGAGGCCGTCGGTCTCCAGCTCCACCGAGTCCTCGAAGAACGCGCCGCCGGCGGCCTTCAGCAGGACCTTCAGCGACGGCGTCAGCAGGGAGTCCCAGAAGTCGGTGACGGCGGTGGTGCCCGCGGGGCTGAAGTGGTCGACGGCGTAGGCGGCGGGCGAGGAGTGCGGGCCGGACTCGGGCTGCTGTCCGGAACCGCGCTGCCAGTAGGAGATCAGGACCCAGTCGCCGTCCGCGGGCGCGGTCCAGGTCAGGGCGCCGCCGGTGACGGTGGCGGTCAGGTCGCGGACGCTGGCCAGGTCGAGGCCGGTCTCCTTGCGGGTGGAGTTCGCCGTGTCGACGCGGGCGGCCTGGACGGCGAGGAGCTGCCGGCGGGTCACGCCGGAGGCAGGCGCGCGCACGGGCTCCGGGACCGGACCCTGGTAGGTGGTTCCACCGGTGACGGAGGCGCGGCCGTAGGCGAGTTCCTGGGCGGCGGCCGCGTCGTCGGGGGTGATGCCGGGCACGGCCACGGGCCAGCTCGGGCCGAGGGTGAGGTCGACGGTGAGGCCGCGTCTCGCGGCGCGGCGCAGGGCGGACTCGACGCCGTCCAGCCACGGTCTGCTGCCCCAGCCGTGGCGGGCGGTGTCCAGCACCGACTTGTCCTTGATGCTGTGGTGGACGGCCGCGATCTCGACGCCGCCGAAGCCGGCGTCCGCGATCTGGTCGATCTCGCGGGCGATCTCGTCCGGGTCGACGAGGCCGTCCGGCCACCACCAGCGGAACTTGGGGCGCACCGAGCGCGGTGGATCGGCGAACCAGTCGGCGGCGGGAGCCGGCCCGGCGTCTGCGGGGAGGGCGGTCGCGGCCGGCGCCGTGGCACCGACGGCGGCCACGGCGCCCGCGGCCAGCGAGGCGGCGAGGACCGCGCGCCGTGACATCCCGCCGCGCTGCGAGACGAGTTCATGCATGTGCGCCCCAAAGGGTGAGTCGAGCAAGGGATCTTGACGTGCTGCGGCAGTGCTGGTGCCGATGTGACTGAATCGTTTCAGTTGAATCGTTTCAATCTGCTGTAAACGCCGGAACGCTAAGCCCCGTGCCGAGGCGGGGTCAAGAGGTCTGCGCGATGTCAGTCGGTCTGACCGGTGTGCCAGGGGTGGCCTTTGTCGACCATGCCGTCGGAGGCCCAGCAGAACAGGGGGAACCCGAGGGCGTGCAGCGCCTTGCGGGCTTCCACGATGTCCGGCTTCTCGCCGGTGGCGTCCTGGACGAGGTCGCGGACGTAGTGGAGTGTGACGCCGACGAGGACGTACCAGCTACCGGGCAGCCCGGTGGTGTGGTGGAGGGGGATGCGCCGGGAGGCGGCTGCCTCGACCTGCTCGCGGGTGAGCGCGCTCAGCGTGGTGGCCATGTGACCCCTCCTGCGAAGGCAACACCTGTGGAAACGGCGTGCTGATGGTACCGATTCCACCAGCACACCGAGCGCTCCCGATGCGGTCGGTCCGTCCGGCAGGCCCGCCGTGCGCGGCCCGGTGGCACCGGCCGGCCCGCACCCGAACGCCGCCGAGCCAGGTGTCGTCGTAGCCGAGGCGGGCCACGGCCGCGTGACCACCGCCCCGCACCCCGCGCCGTTCACCCGCCTTGCGCCGCCACCCCGTTCCGCCGTGCCCGCCACCCCGTATCGCCGCGCCACGAACTCGCCTTCATCGGAGCCCGAGGCGCCGCTCCCGGCGGCCGGCGACCGTGTGCGGCAGAGGCAGGGGGAGCCGACGCACGGGCCCCGCTGCCGCGCCGGGGTCAGGCCGGCTTGAGTCCCGGGGCGCCGGCTTCCGTGACGAAGGACGCCGCGGTCGTGACGGGCGCGCCGGGCCTGGTGACGTAGGGGACGGTCTTGAAGTCGGCGCGGGCCGCTTCCCGTCCGAGCGTGACGGTCACGTAGCCGCGCCGTCCGTTGTAGAACTTCATGTGCGGGTTGGCCGCGAGGTAGGTGGCCCAGTTGCCGGGCCGGTCCGCCCCGTCCCGCCCGCTGGTGATCGACGTGGTGACGATCTCCGTGCCCACGGTGCGGGAACCGGGGTCGCGGAAATCGCGCTTGACGTCGAACGCGTAGTGCACGTGCACGTCGCCGGTGAGGACCATGAGGTTCTCCACGCCGACGGCCTCGGCCCCCGCCAGGATCCGCTCGCGGGAGGCCGGGTAGCCGTCCCACGAGTCCATGGAGACCTTGGACGGCGTGGCGGTGGTGTTGTACCGCTGGGAGAAGGTGACCTGCTGCGGTACGACGTTCCACAGCGCCCGCGAGGCGCGCCAGCCGTCGATCAGCCACCGCTCCTGCGTGGCGCCGGTCAGCGTGCGCGCCGGGTCCTCGGACTCGGGACCGGGGTACTGCCAGCCGTCGCCGTAGGCCTGGTCCGAGCGGTACTGGCGGGTGTCCAGGACGTCGAACTGGGCGAGCCGGCCCCAGTGCAGGCGGCGGTAGAGCCGCATGCCGGATCCGGTGGGCAGCTGGGGGCGGCGCAGCGGCTGGTTCTCCCAGTACGCGCGGTAGGCGGAGGCGCGGCGCAGCAGGAACTCCTCGGAGGAGCCGCCGTCCTCCGGGGTGTCGTCGGCGTAGTTGTTCTCCGTCTCGTGGTCGTCCCAGGTGACGACGAAGGGGTGCGCGGCGTGCGCGGCCATCAGGTCCGGGTCGGACTTGAACAGGGCGTAGCGCAGCCGGTAGTCCTCCAGCGTCACCGTCTCGTGGTTGAAGTGGGCCGGGAGGACGCGGTCGGTGTAGCCGCGGTCGTTGCCGGTGGCGTTGACGGCGTACTCGTACAGGTAGTCGCCCAGGTGGAAGACGACGTCCACGTCGTCCTCGGCGAGGTGGCGGTACGCGGTGTAGTAGCCGTCGGCGTAGGCCTGGCAGGAGACGGCGCCCAGGGTGAGCGCGTGGGGACGGGTGCCGGGCGGCGGGGCGGTCCGGGTGCGGCCGGTGGGGCTCAGCCAGGAGCCGGCCCGGAAGCGGTAGAAGAAGACGCGGTCCGCCGGCAGGTGGGGGACCTCGACGTGGACGGTGTGGCTGAACTCGGGGTGGGCCGGGGCGGTGCCGCGCCTGACGATCCGGCGGAAGTCCGCGTCGTGGGCCAGCTCCCAGTGCACGGTGACGCGCTGCGCGGGCAGTCCGCCGTCGGGCTGGTACGGCTGCGGGGCCAGCCGGGTCCACAGCAGGACCGAGCCGGGCAGCGGGTCGCCGGAGGCCACGCCCAGCGTGAAGGGGTCGTCGGTGATTCTCCGGGCGTCCGACTCGCCGGCGGCGGCCGTGCCGGCGGCCGGCAGGTTCACGGCGAAGGCGAGCGCGGCGGCGGCGCCGGTGGCGGTGAGGAAGCGGCGTCGGCCGAGGTGCCTCGCTGCGGCGCGCAGTTCGGGGGCGTGCTGGGACGGGCGTGCTGCGGATGTCATCCGGTCTCTCCCCTGTCACGGTGCATGCAGGGGGTAGTTGACCCGGCCGTGACCACCGCGACGGGGCAGCGACCTGGCGGGAACATGACGTTCACATGACGGAAGGACATGTTCCGGCCCCTCGGCCGGTGCTCCTGAGCCGACCGCGGCGTCCCCCGAAGGGGCCCGCCGGGGTGCCGTCGTCAGGAGAAGACGACGGAGCGTACGAGCAGGCGGCCGGAGGCGCCGGCCCCCGGGGGCAGGCTGTAGTAGACGTCTCCTTCGCAGTCGACGTCGAGGAAGACGGTGGCGGTGGCGTCGGTGCGGTTCTTGGGCGCCCGGGAAGGAGCACCGGGCGCGGAGCCCGGCGCAGGGAGGGTGATGCACTCACCGCTGGCGGGATCGTTCAGGAAGCCGACGGCTTCGTATCCCTCGGCGGTGGTGTACGAGTAGCGGAACTGCCCGGTCGCCGCCGAGGCCGGACTGGGAACAGCGATGAGCAGCAGGAAAGCGCCGGCAGCGGCACCGGCGGCCGCTGCGATGGAGCGGAGAGGCACGAGAGGCTCCTTGCTGTCGAGGAAAGCCTGGTCAGTGCAAGCGATGCCCGTGCCGCTCATGAGCAAGCGTGGATTCCCTCGAACGGGGAGTGAGGGATCGTTTCTGGTAACTCATCAGGATGACGCGGCGATGGCCCGACGCACGCACGCACGCGCCGGGCCGGCCGGTTTGGCAGCCGTACGAAGGACAGCCGGCGGAACTCAGGCGTCCGGCACACCCTTGGACGACCTCGCCCCGTTGCCCGAACACATCACCGTGCGTGGCCTGATCCGGCGGGGACGGGCCACTCACCGCTGGGACGAACGACCGAACCGCGGATCATGACCGCACGCCTATCCGCGTGACCTCTGACTCGTCCAGCTGTGGGCCACGTCGACCACGACCCGGCCGTCCAGTCGGAGCACACGGAACGGCAGTCGGGCGCGTACACCCAGACCGACCTGCGTCCGGCCCTCGAAGGTGCCGCCGAACCGGGTGTCCCGGAAGGTGCGGTACCCGCTGACGTTCACACCGGGCAGGGCCTCGCCCACCTTCCCCGGGTAGGTGGGCTTGCCGGTCTCCAGGTCGTAACTCCACGCGTCGACGCGGATGTCGAGGATCGCCCCGCCGGCAACCGGTATGTACTGGCCCGAGGGGTCCGCGTACAACCGGTCGACGTACTGGACGTGGTAGCCGATGCGGTCGCCGCCGCCGGGCACGTCGAACACGATGCGGTCGTAGCACTCGTGCTGTCCGGTCCTGATGTCCTCCAGGTGCCCGGCGCCCACGGCGGCATCCCCCTTGGCGCCGCTGCCCCAGTCCGTCGGGCAGGCCGCCACCGGGCGCGGCCCCTCCACCGGGGCCGCGCCCGCGGTGCCCGCCGCCGTCCACAGCGTGGCCCCCGTGAGCACCGTCACCGCCACTGCCGCCCTGATTCGTCGCATCCTGTCCCCCTTGGCCGAGCCTGGGTCGCGGAACTCTGATGCCGGGTGAGACGGCCCGCCACCCCGGAAGGTTGTACGCCAGACAGGGACAAAACGGGGGATCTTGTACAGGCGGTCGAGCGAGGGCCGTCCGGGCGCGCACCCGGCATCCCGGGCCGGTGTCAGTCGCTGCGCGAGGGTGGCACGGGGCTCGTGGAGGGCCAGGCCAGAACGGTCAGCTCGGGCCACTGCTCCCGCCAGCGCGCTGCCTTGGCCTCATAGACCGCCCGTGGAGCGAGCACCGGGTTCGGCCGGACGACGAGGTTGAACACGTCGGACAGGCCGTGCGGCGCGTACACGCGCCACTGGCCGTCCGCCTCCACACGTACCCCGAGGCAGCAGGTCGTCGCGGCGAAGCTGTCGATCGCCGCCTCACTGGAGTCGTACGGCGGACACGGGACACCGAACTTGCCCTGGTACCAGAGGTGGACGCGTGCCTCGTTGCGGATCTCCACCTCCGCGGGCAGGCCGGCGAAGACCGTGCGTCCGGCCTTGATCACCGTGTCCTCGGCCTCCCAGGAAAGGTCGCCGCCGTCGAAGTAGAAGAGGTCGTAGTCCTTGATCCCGTGGGCCGGCGGCCGGCCCGTGACGACGTTCCAGACGGTCTGGAAGAGGCAGCCGGCCGTCACGTACCACCCGGGCAGCTCCAGCGTCACCGCTCGCGACAGGACCTCCGTCAACACGTCGTTACGGGACAGCACCACGCGCAGGGACTCGAGTTGCCGGTCGAGAGGGAGTCGGCTGATCACCAGCCCTGCCTGCCACAGCTCGCCCGGCAGCATGCCGCCGGGCGCCTGCCGTCCGGGCGAGGGCGCCCCGCGCGTGGCGCGACCGGGCTCAGCCGAGACCACGATGTGCGGCCCACAACTCCCCGGCACGGCCGGCGGCTTCGGCCACCAGGGCCGCCAGTTCGGGCTCGTCGGGGACGGGGAACGAGACGTATGCGCCCCGGCCACCGCCGACCGGCCTGCCGTAGGCCTTCACGGCGAGGTGACCGTCCGGGAGGAGCCGGACGTTGAGCGTGGTCAGCTCGAACGTCTCACCGCGTCGAGTGTCCGTCCAGCGGAGTGCCCGCGGGATCGTGACGTTGATCGCCAGAGCGCTCACGTCCAGGTCGCTGCTCATGGACGGATGATCTCACGCGAGGCGCCGCGCGGTGGTCCGTGGGTGTGCTGCACGTTCTCGTCGGCGAGGTGGCGGTGACCCTATTCCACCCCGGGCGGCACGCGCGTGGCCTGGTGGTAGTACATCCGCCAGCCCGCGGCCGGGTCCCTCTTGCGCCAGATCGAGCTGTGCCTGGTCCTGCGGTCGCCGAGCACGGTCTCGAAGGTCAGGTGCACCAGGCCGGGCGCGAGCAGCACCCCCGAGATCTCGGAGGGCTCATACCGGGCGCCGTCCGCCGAACTGCCCGGGTGGCCGGGCAGTTCGGCGAGCATGGTCTCGTACGTCCACCGCCGCCCCGAACCGCTTACCTCCACGAACTCCGGGTCGAGGAGCTGCGCGGCGCGTTCCCGCGAGGAGCGCACACGCGGGTCCATGAGCTGCAACTCCCCTGCGATCGCCTGGTTCACGTCGTCTGCTGCACTGTCCATGGCCGTATCCTCACCGGACTCGCGGGTGGCGCCGCAACCCGTTTCTTCCGAATGGGCGGAGAGCGGTCCGCGTGGTGAAGTGTGGGTCTCAGACAACTCCGAGAGCAGGGAGCGTTCGTCCCGATGAGCACACTGCCCGCACGGCCTGGGCGCAGCGGTCCCGCGTCCGTATCGGTCACGGACGTCTCGCCGTTCAAGCCTTCTCTCGTCAAGGCGGTGTTCAGGGACGTGACCTCGATGCACGTGTCCCGGTCGGCCGCGTGGGCCGCCGCGTCGGTGACGCGGACGGTGCTGACGGAGATCATCGACGGCGCGAGGAGAGCGGCGGCGGAGCAGGCCCGGAAGAAGCTGGTTCCCGGTGACCTCCTCTCGGCGATCGACCGGAACGTCGAGCTGGAGGTGGGGAGCACGTGGTACGACCACAGCCCGACGTTCCGCGGTCTGACCGGTGTCGTGTACGACGCCGAGGGTGCCGTCGCGCCTTCTCGCGGGCGCAGCGGACCGCGCAGACCGAGTGCCGTGGCCGGCGCCCACAGGTTCGAGGCCGGGGTCAGGAAGCTGCTGCGCAGCCGCGGGGCGACGGCCGTCCCGGCGCTGGTCCGCGACCTGGACGGCATCGCGAGCGCGTTCCTGACGGACCTCGCCCGGGACGCGGCCATGGTCGTCCGCGAGGGCGGCGTCAGGCGCTCCGGGACGGTCACCCTGGTGATGCCGGGCGAACCGGCCCCACCCCCGTTGCGCAAGGATTCCCTCCCGGCCCGGCCCGCCCACAGGGGGGACGGGCGGACCATCGGCAGGGACGACGTCCTGGCCGCCACCACGATTCAGTTGTTCGGCGGCGGCCTCAGGCAGCGAGCCCTCACCGAAGCACGCGGGGCGACACGGAACACCGTGTGAAGCGGCCCGATCGAAACCGCCGACGCCGCCACGACAGCCGCGCATCGCAGCCTGCCTCGGCCGCACCTGCGCCGCGGCTCCGTCGGAGACCGGATCGCCGGCGCCCGGACTGACTGATCGTTCACAGCGACGCGTTCGCACGGCACGCGGCGGTACTCGCCGAAGTCACACCAGTCGCCGGGTTTGCACTGTGAAGACACCGCCCAGGTGTATTGACCCGCAGCGTTGTTCACGCGGCTGGTTGGTGGCTTGCCTCCGAGTGCGGTGTGGCAGCGGTGGTGGTGGTAGGTGTGCGGAAAGTCTGCCAGAGCCTGGGTTCGTCCGGCGTTGCTGGTGTAGGGGCGGAATAGGCCCATTCGTCGAGCAGGGTGCGGTTGAAGCATTCGACCTTGCCGAAGGCGCGGCCCGCATCGACGCTCGTGGCCACCGCCCGGTCTCCCAGGGGGCGACCCCTGGTTGCCGGGCGGTGGCCGTGACGCGCTCTACCGGGCGGACGCGCCGGTCGCGGCCGCGGGGCCGGCGCCGGAGAAGTCCAGGCTCCAGCGCCGGAGATGACCCGCGTCCAGGTCGTAGAAGCCCGGGGTGCCGTCGGTCACGCGCAGCTTCCAGGTGCCGACCCTGGCCGCCGCCGAGGCGTCGACCGTGTAGGTCTCGTGCAGCTCGGGTGTGAGCACCCAGGGTCCCCAGGGCTTGACGTGGATGACGCTGCCGTCGGGGGCGATCAGGTCGATCACCATGGCGTTGCTGAACCCGTGCTCGAGGTCGACCGTGACCTTCAGGTCGCTCGGTGCCTTGCCCGGCTTCCCCCGGACGACCAGCGGGGACTCCACGGTGCCCCACTTGGGGATCACGTACGTGGTGGGGTTGACGAAGAAGTGCCCGCCGGATTCGAGGGCGGTCCAGGTGAACGAGAGGGTCCGGGTGTCCCCGGCCGCGTCCGTGACGACGATGGCCGAGCCGTAGTCGCCGGCCTTGTCGGGCGTGCCGGTGACGAGGCCGGTGGCGTGGTCGATCGACAGCCCGCGGGGCAGCGACTTTGCGGAGTAGGTCAGCTTGCCGGGACGGCTGCTGGAGGCGGTGATCCGGCGGCTGACGGGCTGGCCGACCGCCACGGGCTCGGTCGGCGGCGGCTCGACGGCGATGTGGTGGACGAAACCGGTCCCCACGTTGACGGCCGCCCAGGCGTTGGCGACGGCCTCGTAGGCGTCGCTGCCCGAACCGTAGAGGTCGGCGGCGGCCTGGAGCGTCGCGGTGCGCGCGCCGGCGTAGTCGGTGGTGCTGGTCATGTAGACGGTGAGCGCGCGGTACATCACGTCGGCGGCGCCGGTCAGCCCGATGCCCGCCACCGGCAGCCCGTCATAGGTGGGGCTGTCGTAGCTGACGCCGTTGATGGTCTTCCGCCCGCTGCCCTCGGCGAGCAGGTAGAAGAAGTGGTCCCCCACCCCGGCCGCCATGTGCGGTTCGTCCGACTTCGCCTGAGGCGTCCAGTAGTCCAGGGGCGCGTAACCGACGGCGCTGATGCCGGCCTTGGAGGGCAGGTCCATGTACCGGATGGGCTTGCCGTCGCCGTGCAGATCGTCCAGCTCGGCCATCGTGTAGTCGGGCACGTCGTTCGGGTTGTCGGCGTAGAACTCCACGGCGGCGGCCATCATGTCGCTGATCGCCTCGTTGAGGGCCGGTGATTCGCCGTAGTCGCCCAGTCCGGCCGTGGCGGAGGTGACTCCGTGCGTCATCTCGTGCGCGGCTATGTCCAGGGAGGTCACCGGGTGGTGTCCGTCCGCGCCGTCGCCGTAGCTCATGCAGAAGCAGCCGTCCTGCCAGTTGGCGTTGGCGAGGGGGACCCCGGCCTGCTGCTCGTAGTGGACCCGGGAGGTGCTGCCGCGGCCGTCGTCGGCTATGCCGTTGCGGCCGAACCGGTCGAGGTAGAAGTCCCACGTCGTCTTGGCGCCGTACGCGGCGTCCACCGCCGCGGTCTGGGGGTTCGCCGCCGTGCCGTCGCCCCACACGTCGACATCGCTGGTGAACGGGACACCGCTGGAGGTGACGCTCGAGTCGAGCGTCCGGTGACCACCGCGCAGCGGGTCGGTCAGGGTGTACGTGCCGTCGTCCTGGCGGGTGGAGCCGATCGTGACCTGCCCGCTGTAGAGGCTGTTGCCCTGGGCGGACTCGACGTGCTCGGCGTTCTCCAGGACGTCCTGGCTGGCGGCGTCCGTCACGACGTGGCGTTCGCTGGGGGAACCGTCCTGCTGGACGCCGGTGACGACCGTCTCCCAGGCCAGTCTCGGCTGGTCACCCAGCATCCAGACGACCTTGCGGGGGGCCGTGTGCGTGGCCGCCTTGCGGGTGCCCTTCGCCGTGGCCTTGCTCAGGGCCGCCTTCTTCGCGGTGGCGGCCGGCACCTTCGCCGCGGTCGTCGGCAGGGTCAGCTTCTGCCTGGAGGCGTAGGTGACGCTGCGCGCTCCCTGTCGCTGGTGGACGACGAGGTCGCCGCCGATCACGGTCAGCCCGGCATAGGTGCGCTCGTAGCGGGTGTGGACGGTGCCGTCGGCGTCCTGGACCACGTCCTTCGGGACCAGTTCCTCCTGCGGGCCGAGCCCCAGTGAACGGGCGGTGTCCGGCGCCGCGTCGGCCGCCCGGTCGAGCAGCCGCCGGCGCTGCCCGGGCGACAGGTGGACGCTCCCGGACCCCGGCCTGGCCGCCGCCTTGATCTGCCGGGGCGCTCCCGTCGCGCGGGTGCCTTCGGGTGCGTGGGAGAGGGGGGCGGCGCCGGCCGAGCCGGGCAGCGCGGTGAACGCGAGTGCCGCCGCCGTGAGCACCACGGTCGCGGCGAGGCGCCGTCGGGGCGCGTGCGCACCCTGCGGCGACGCGGCCTTGTTACGGGAGTGATTCAACCCAAGAGTCCTTCCGTTCGGCCGTTCGTCGGTGCGGACGGCCGCTGTTGCGGGGAGGCCGGAGGCCACGGCCTCGCCGGCGGGACCTCAGATGTGTGGCGCGCCAGCGGGCCGTACGCGCGACCGCACGTTCCGGGGGACGTGCGCCGAGCGCCATCTGACGGTCAACACCGCCTCACCGGAGTGAAGATGCCAACGCATGCGGAAGCGGCGCTAGGGTGTCGAGGTGGCCGGTTTTCGCCAGGTGGCAGCTATCGGCCAGCAAGTGGCGGAGTGGAAACAGAAGATTCGGTCGCCGGTAACCGAGAGGGTGTACACGGCCGGCGGGCCGGATGCCGTGCCGTGTACGGCCACGGAACAAGACGGCGCCGGGTTGTCGTTCACCACGGCGGTCGGGTCGTGGGACCGGCGCCGGTGCGCACACGTGCGACGAGGACGCCTGCCCCGCGTCACGGCGGCACGACGTTTCTCTTTTCGCGCGGCGAGGATGGCTCAATGGAACTCGACGTCGTCGGACTCGACGATGAAGCACAACGTGTCTACACGGTGCTGATCGGTCTGCCCCACAGCACCGCCTCCGAGGTGGCGAGCGCCTGCGGGACGAGTACGAGCGCCGCGGGGCGGCTGCTGTCGGTCCTGGTGAAAGCGGGTCTGGCGACCAGATCGGCGGGCCGCCCCCCGCGCTTCGCCGCCACCGCCCCCGATGTCGCGGTCACGGAACTCATCAAGGAGCGGGAACGGCGGCTCGACGCGGCTCGCGCGCTGGTGCGCCAACTGACCGACAGACACCGCGAGGCCCAGCGGATCGCCGACCCGGACATCGCGGTGGAAGTGCTCCGCGGCCGTGACGACATCAGCGCCGCCGTCCGCAGGCTCACCGCGGGCGCCCGCCGTCAGATCCGCGCCTTCGACCGGCCGCCCTACGTGGACCGCCCCGGCAGCAATCTGGACGACCAGCGCCGAAGACAGCGCTCGGGCGTCACCCACCGCGTGCTCTACGACCGGAGCGCGGTCGCCTGGCCGGGCCGCCTCCGCGACGACATCCTGCCGAGCA
Organism: Streptomyces sp. NPDC047841; assembly: GCF_040704085.1. Lineage (NCBI taxonomy): Bacteria > Bacillati > Actinomycetota > Actinomycetes > Kitasatosporales > Streptomycetaceae > Streptomyces > Streptomyces sp. NPDC047841. The sequence continues at coordinate 97,405 of NZ_JBEYRP010000023.1, read as the reverse complement.
TACGCACCGGCGAACAGGCCCGGGTGCGGGCGCACCTGCCCATCAAACTCGTGATCGTCGACGACGCGCAGGCGGTCATCCCCTTCAGCCTCGCCCCGGGCGGGCACCTCGCCGCGCACCTGGTCCACCGCTCACCGATGCTGACCGCGTTGGAGGCGCTGTTCGAAGCGGAGTGGGAGCGCGGCTCCCCCCTCGAGGCCCCCGCACCGCCCACGGCCCCGCCCGTCGCCTCCGGCCACCCCGATCACCTCGCCCTCGTCAAGCTGCTCGCCGCGGGCTGCTCGGACGCGGCGATCGCCCGCGCCCAGGGCTGGAGCCAGCGCACCACCCAGCGCCGCATCCGCCATCTGATGACCGAACTGGGTGCCGGCACCCGGTTCCAGGCCGCGGTCCAGGCCGCTCGCCGGGGATGGCTGCCGGAGCCTTCGGCGTTCACGCAGCCCACGGACGCGGACGAGGGGGAATGACGGTGTCACGGTGACGGGCCGGCGGCACGGCCCGTCCCGGCGTGCCGGAGAGGTGCGTCCAGGGCGCCCGGGCGAACCCGGCCGGGCCGCGCGAAGGGCCCGCGCGGTGACGTCGTCGCGCCGGGGCGGCGGTGGACGTGCCACGTCGTCCGGACCGCGGGGCCGCCACGAAGCGGTGCTCGCGTGGCCGGCCGGCCGCACGTCGGGTGGATCAGCGCCCGGCCAGGTACTCCTCCGCCCCCGGTATCCGGTGCGCGTCCTCCGCGCCCACCAGGCCGCCCGGCGCGTCCGCGTCCGGCTTGAGCGTGTACACGGCGACGCTCGCGGGACGGTTCACGTCGGAGAAGTCCAGCGGGACGCCGAGGCCGGTGTCCGCGGCACGCTGCGAACGGTGTGCCTTCACGACGTCCTCGCGCGCGAGACTCCCCGCGGCGCAGGCCTTCTTCAGGTCCGCGCCGAGCAGCTTGGCGGCGTTGTAGCCGGACAGCACGCCCGAATCGACGGATGAGCCGGGGTACTTGTCCTGGTAGGCCGTCACCATCCGCCGTACGCCGGGCAGGCCGGAGCTGACCGCGGGGGCGGAACTGATCACGTGGAGCATCGCGGTCAGGGCCGGCGCGGCCGGGGTCTTCATCAGCTGCGGGGCGAAGCCCGGGGCGCTGCTGACGACCGGGACGCGCAGGCCGCGGGAGGCGGCGACACCGACGAGGGACGCGGTCTGCGCGGGCCCGGCGCTGACCAGGATCGCCTTCACCCCCTCCTTGCGCAGCGCCGACACCTGCGCGGACAGATCGGTGTCGGTCGCCTTGATCTTCTGTCCGACGACCTTCACGCCCGCCTTCCGCGCCGCCCAGGTGGATCCCTCCAGGGCGTTGGCGCCGTAGTCGCCCTCGAAGTAGACGTGGCCGATGGTGTCGCCCTCGCGCAGTTTCCTCGTGCGGGTGAGGAAGTCGACGGCGGCGATCATGTCGAGGTCGTAGGTGGTGCCGAGGACCTGGACGGAGTCCTTCCCGAGCAGGGAGGCGGCCCAGGCCTGCGGAAAGGTGAGCAGGTGGTCGCGCTGGACGTCGTCGAGCAGGGCGGCGACCACGGGTGAGCCGATGACCTGCGGCAGGGCGACGACGTCGGGGGAGATGTCGGCGTAGGCGGTGACCGCCTTCTGGACGTCGTACCCGTGGTCCTTGACGATGATCTTGACCTTGCGGCCGCAGATGCCGCCGGCCGCGTTGGTCTCGTCGGCCCACATCTGCTGGGCCTGGACGATGCTCTTGCCGAGGGTGGCGTAGGGGCCGGTCAGGTCGGTGAGGGCGCCCAGCCGGATGGTCCCGGCGGTGACTCCGGGGCCGGTGCGGACGCCGTCGGCGCCCTCGGTGGCGCTCTTGCCGCCCGCCTTGGCGCTGCATCCGGTGACGGCGGCCAGCAGGGCCAGGGCTCCGGCGAGGACGGCCGTGCCGACACGGTGTCCGGGGTGCGGGGTGTTCACGGGGTCTGCTCCTCGGGTCGAACGGGTGCGACGGGGTGTGCGGACGCAGCGGCGGACGGATGCCCGGACGGGTGCGGGGACGGGTGGGGGGACGGGCGGGTGTGCGGGCCGGTACGCCGGACGCGGGCGCGCAGGCGGCGGGTGAGGCCGTGCAGGCCGTCGGGGGCGTGGAGCAGGACGACGACGATGGCGGCGCCGTAGAGGTAGCGGGCCGCTTCCGTCGGACCGACCGTGCCGTCGGCGGAGCCCGGGGCGGCCACCAGGGGCAACCGGTCGGCGTACCGGGTCAGCAGCAGCGGCAGCGCGGTGACGAAGACCGCGCCCGCCGTGGCCCCGGCGACCGAACCGAGACCGCCGAGCACGATCATGGCGAGGTAGTCGACCGAGAGGGCGAGGGAGAAGTAGTCGGGGACGACGCGCCGGAACACCAGGGCCAGCAGCACACCGGCCGTCCCCGCGTACATCGACGACACGACGAAGGCGGCCGCACGGTGCCGGGTCACGTCCACGCCCATCACGGAGGCCGCGATCTCGCTGTCCCGCAGCGCCGCGAGGGCCCGGCCGGGACGGGAGCGCGCCAGGCCCCGGGCGGTGAACCAGGTCAGCCCCAGCAGGGCCACGGCCGGGAACCACAGGCGTTCCTCCGCGCCGAACGGCACCCCCAGCACGGTCAGTTCGGGCTCGCCCGCCGTGAAGCCGAAGCCGCCGAGACGGAGCGGCGGCACGGAGCGGCCGTTGAATCCGCCGGTGACGGAGTCCGCGCTGAGCAGCACATGGTGACCGAGGAAGACCAGGGCGAGCGTGGCCACGCCCAGGTAGACGCCGCGCACCCGGCCGGCGACGGGGCTGAACAGGCCGCCCGCGGTCCCGGCCAGCAGCACCGCGAGGACGGCGGCGACGGCGGTCGGCAACCCCGGCCCCGGCTCGCCGGCCAGCCATGTGTAGCCGTAGGCGCCGACCGCGAGGAAGAAGGCGTGGGCGAGGGAGAGCTGGCCGGCCGTGCCGCTGAGCAGCGACAGCCCTACGGCGCCGATGGCGGCGGCCACCGAGAACAGGCCGACGCGCAGCCAGAAGGCGTCCAGGTAGAACGGCGGGACGCACAGGACGAGCGCGGCCAGGAGCGTCCGGGCCGGCCCCGGCAGACGGCGGTCAGACACGGGCCGCTCCCTTCGCGCCGAACAGTCCGGTGGGCCTGACCAGCAGCACCAGGACCATCACGGCGTAGGGGACGACATCGCCGAACCCCTCGCCCAGCAGGCGCAGTTCCGACTGGTGGCCGGCGACCAGCGCCTCCGTCAGCCCGATCAGCAGGCTGCCGGCGAGCGCGCCGGCCGGCGAGGTCATGCCGCCGAGGATGGCGGCCGGGAACGCCTTCAGCGCGATCTGCCCGGTGGTCCGCTCCAGGCCCGGGGCGGGGAACGCGGCGAGGAACACCGCCGCCAGCGCGGCCAGCGCACCCGCCAGGCACCAGGCGAGCGTGCGCACCCGGGACAGGCGTACGCCCATGAGCGCGGCCGCCTCCAGGTCCTCCCCGGCGGCCCGCAGGGACAGCCCCCAGCGGGTGTACCGGAACAGGCCGAAGACGACGGCGATGGCCACCGCGGACACCGCGATCGCGGCGAGCCGGCTGTCGGCGACCGTCACCGGCCCGACCCGGGTCACCGCGTCGCCCCAGGGATCGCCCAGCGCCAGCAGGTCGCCGCCGATGCGCCGGGACAGGTCGGTGAGCAGCACGATGTCGACACCGATCGTGACGATGGTCTGGACGTGCGCGGTATGCGGGTCCGGGTCTCCGCGGCGCAGCAGCAGCCGGTCGACGGCGCCGGCGAGGAGGGCGGTGGCGAGGACGCCCACCGCGAGGGCTCCGGCGAAGCCGATGTCGTCGTGCAGGACGGCGGTGAGGTAGCCGCCGAGCAGGAGCAGGGAGCCGTGGGCGAAGTTCAGGACGCCCGACGCCTTGAAGATGACGACGAAGCCGAGCGCGACCAGGGCGTAGACCGCGCCGAGGGCGAGCCCGCCCAGCAGGTCGTCGAGAAGACCGGTCACGCGGTTCCCTCCCGTGGTGTGCCGAGGTAGGCGCGCAGCACCTCGGGATCGCGGCGGACCTCGTCCGGTGTGCCGCGGGCGATACGACGGCCGAAGTCGAGGACGGTCACCTCGTCGGCGAGGCGCATCACCAGGCCCATGTCGTGCTCCACCAGCAGGACGGACAGGTCGAGTTCGGCGCGGATCCGCCCGATGACCTCGGCGGTGCGGGCGCGTTCGGCGGCGTTCATGCCGGCCACCGGTTCGTCCAGGAGCAGCACGCGCGGCTCCAGGCACAGGGCGCGGGCCAGCTCCACACGCTTGCGGTCGCCGTACGGCAGCAGGCCCACCGGGCTGTCGAAGTGCGCTTGAAGTCCGGTGAGTTCGGCGATGCGCCGGGCGTGGGAGAGGTGTGCGCGCCCCTCGCGCACCGCCCACGGCAGCCGCAGGGCGCTCGCGAGGAAGCCGGCCCGTGCGTGGAGGTGCCGGCCGAGCATCAGGTTGTCGGCGACCGTGCCCGCGGTGGTGACGATGTTCTGGAACGTGCGGGCCACGCCGAGCGCGGCGATGCGGTGCGGGGCGAGCCGGGTCAGGTCCGTGCCGCCGAGCCGGACCGTGCCGCTCGCGGGGCGGGCGAGACCGGACAGCACGTTGAAACAGGTGGACTTGCCGGCGCCGTTGGGCCCGATGAGGGCGTGCACCGTGCGGGGCGCGACGGTGAAGGAGACGGCGTCCAGGGCGGTGAGCCCGGCGTACCGGACGGTGACGTCCCGCACGCCGAGAACGGGCACGGTCATGCGGCCCCCTCCTCGCCCAGGTAGAGCCGGCGCACCGCGTCCGTGCCGGCGAGAGCGGCGGCGGGGCCGGACAGCCGCACCCGGCCGGTCTCCAGGACGTGGGCGTGGTCGGCGAGGGACAGGGCCATTCCCGCGTTCTGCTCCACCAGCAGCACGGCGGTGCCCTGGGCGTGGATCTCGCGGATCACCTCGCCGATCCGGTCCACCATGAGCGGGGCGAGGCCGAGCGACGGCTCGTCCAGCAGCAGCAGACGCGGGGCTGCCATGAGGGCGCGGCCGATGGCCAGCATCTGCTGCTCGCCGCCGGACAGCAGCCCGGCGGCCTGCCGGCGGCGTTCGGCCAGCCGGGGGAACAGCGTGAAGACGCGGTCGCGGGCCCCGGCGACCTGCGCGGCGCCGCGGCGGCTGAGGCCGAGGCCGCCGCTGCGCAGGTTCTCGTCGACGGTGAGGCCGGTGAAGACCCGCCGCCCCTCGGGCACCTGCACCACCCCGGCCCGTACGGCGGCGACGGGGTCACGGCCGTCGAGGACGGTGGCGCCGTAGCGGACACGGCCGGCGCTGATCGCGCCCCGGTGCAGGCGCAGCGTGCCCGACAGGGCGCGCAGCAGCGTGGTCTTCCCGGCGCCGTTGGCGCCGAGCAACGCGACCACGCTGCCGTGCGGCACGGACAGGGACACGTCGCGCAGGGCGGAGACGGCGCGGCCGTACGTCACGTCCACGTGCTCGACGCGCAGGGCGGGCGGGTCGTCCGGTGGTGCTTCGGGCATCGCGGCTCCTCAGGTCCGGCCCGGCACGCGGCCCGGCCTTGGTCCTTGGTGCTGGGGGCTGGGGGGCTCACGAGACCACGGGCGGCGGAAGCGGGGACAGGCACGCGGGCGGGGTCGGTGCGCAGGCCCAACGAGCACACTGGGGAGGTGTGCGGGTGCCCAGGGGTGGGGGCGCACGTGTGCGAGGTCCGCGGGTGGGGTGGGGCGGCGCCGGTGCGCCGAGGGGCGTGCCGGCGCCGGTCGCCGGATGGTCAGGAGGCCGGGCGGCGGGGGGCGAGCCGGCGGGCGGTCAGGGCCAGGGCGATCTCCACCAGGTCGGCGGGGCGGGACAGGGAACGGCCGGTCAGCTGCTCGTAGCGGCGCAGGCGGTTCAGAACGGTGTTGCGGTGGCAGTACAGCCCCCTGCTCGCCCGCTGGGCGGAACCGTCGCAGGCCAGCCAGGCGGCGAGCGTGTCCAGCAGCACGTCCGCGTCGGCCGGTTCCAGCCGCGCGAGCGGGCCGAACGCGCGCTCCACGAGCAGCCCGGCGAGTTCCGGGCAGGACACGACGAGTGCCTCGGGCAGGTGCTCGTCGAGCCGTACCGTGCCGCCCGCGTCGCCGCACAGCCGCAGGGCGGTGTCCGCCAGCCGGCGCGCCTCGCCGACGCCGGCCAGTCCGTCGACGGGCAGGCCGATCCCGGCGCGCAGCCCGGGCGGCGTCCGGTCCGGCACCGGTACGACGCCGTCCTCGGCCAGGACGATGCCGTGGTCCGTCTCCGGCCCGGTGTGCCAGTGGGCCCGCGCGCTCGGGGGCAGCAGGTCCCGTACGGCTTCGGCGGACCGCTCGCCCGCGACCGCGACGACGACGTACCGCCCCTGCTCGGGCAGCCCGAGGGCCTGCGCGGTCTCCGGCAGGTCGGCGATGCGGCCGGTACCGTCCAGCAGCGCGGCGGCCAGCAGCCGCACCCGGTTCTCGCGCCGCCACGCGAGGCGCCGTTCGGTCTGCCGGTAGGCGTCCGCGACCAGCGTGCAGTGGTCGTCGACGAAGTCCCAGACGTCGCCTGCCACATGCACCAGCAGCCGGACGTCCTCCGGGGCGGTGCGGGAGGTGACGTCGACGAGTTCCTGCCACACCAGCGAGCCGCCGAGCCGGAAGGCGTGCAGCAGCGCGTCCAGCGGCAGCCCCTGTTCGGCGCGGCCGACCCCGATGTGCCAGGAGCAGCGGTGGGCGGAGTCGCGGGTGCCGCGCGGGTCGAGCAGCGAGGAGACGCTGTGCCGCAGCGAACGCTGCACCTCGTGCCAGACGCCCGGGTGGTCGTCGTCCAGCGCGGCCCGGTAGGCCGGTTCCCTCTCCCGCAGGGCGGAGACCAGCCGGTCGGTGAGGCCGGGCAGGTCGTCCAGCAGCGCCCGGGCGGCGCGGTGCAGCACCCGCAGGGCCTCGGCGTCGATCAGCGACCGGGTGTGCGGGGCGCGCGGCCGGGGTGCCGGCTGGGGTCCCGGGCGGAACGCGGGTCGTGGCCGTACGGCAGGGCGCATGGAGGTCTCCCCCAGGGTCGGCTGACGCGTCGTGCTCCGAAGAATGACATACCGTCCGGTCGGTCCCTAGAGTTGTGCACCGGTCTTTTCCGCCCGCTCCACCAGGCGTACCAGCTCCACCCGGGAGCGGACACCGAGGGCGGCGAAGACGTTGCGCAGGTGATAGTCGACGGTGCGGGTGCTCACCGACAGGCTCAGCGCCACCTCCCGGTTGGTCAGGCCCTGGGCGACCCGGCGGGCGATGCGCAACTGCTGCGGGGTGAGCCGGTCCAGGCCGTCCGGCGGTACCCCACCGGGGGCCGAGGCGCCGCCCCCGCGCACCGCCGCGCCCGCCGCGGTCGTCGCCGCCGTCCCGGCCACGCCGTTCGCCCGCAGTTCGGCCGCCGCCTGCTGCGCCCACGGACGGGCGCCGCAGCGTTCGAAGCCGAGCAGGGCGGCCCGCAGATGGCCGCGTGCCTCGCGCAGCCGGCGTCGTCTGCGCAGCCACTTGCCGTACAGCAACTCGGTACGGGCGCGCTCGAAGTCACCGGCGGCCTCCCCGTGCCGCCGCAGGGCCTCCCGGTACAGCGCGTCGGCCGGCTCGGGCGCGGCCAGCAGGGCGCGGCAGCGCAGGAGCTGGGCCGGGGCCTGACGGTCGGCGTCACACGCCGCCCAGCGCGCGAAGTCCTCGACCGCCTCCCGGGCCTCGTCCGGCTGTCCGGCCAGCGCGCACGCCTCGACGTAACACGGCACGGCGAGCATCCAGACGGCGAAGTGCCCGCGCCCCGGGCCGGGCCGCACCAGCGGGCCGAGCCGCTCGGCGGCCTCACGCGGACGGCCGTGGCCCAGATCGGCGCGGGCGGCGGCCCACTGGGCCAGCGCGGCGGCCTGCGCCAGCCCGTGCCGCCGGGCGGTGGCCAGCGCGGCGGTCACATGCTCGGCGACGGTGTGCGCCTCGCCCTCGATCGACGCCGCCAGGGCCAGTACGGCATGGTGATGGGCGGCCGTGTTGCGCTGCCCGGTGCGGTACGCGCTGCGCAGGCCCTCCTCGGCGTGGGCCCGGGCCGACGCGTGCCGTCCCGCCCGGAGTTCGCCGTACGCCAGGAACTCCAGTGCCCGTGCCTCGTGCACGGCGGCCCCGGCGGCGCGGGCCACCGCCAGCGCCCGCGCGCCGGCCCGCCGGGCGGCAGTGGTGTCACCGAGCAGCAGCGCCGCCGAGGCCGCTCGCAGGAGCGTGTCGGGTGTGCCGGGTGGGGGCGGGAGCGGGGAGCCCGCCGGCCGGGGTAACCGATCGGGGGCGGCGTGGGTGACGGGTGCTTGCCGGGGGTGGTCGGCCGTGCCCGCGCACCGGTCGTCATGACGGTCGTCGGTACCGCGCGCAAGCCGGTCGTCATGACGGTTGGCCATGCGCGCGACCTCGTCGCCGTGGTCGTCGGCACTGCGCACGAGCCCGTCGTCATGACGGTCGGCCATGCGCGCGACCTCGCCGTTGTGCTCGTCGGTGCTGCGCACGAGCCCGCCGTCACGCTCGTCGGCACTGCGCGCAAGCCCGCCGTCACGTTCGTCGGCGCCGCGCGCGAACCGGTCTTCTCCGGCCGTCGTCCACGCGCGGTCCACCACGCGCCGCAAGGGTGCGGCGGCCAGGTCGAAGCGGCCTTGCAGGACGGCCCGCATGCCCGCCCGGTGGTCGTGCAGGACACCGGACGGTACGCCGGTGTGGGTCGGCTCGCCCGCTTTCCGGGGACCGGCGAACGGGAGGGGACCCCGGTCCCCGGGCGACCGCGCCCCGCCGACCGGGCCCCGCACCGTCAGCGCGCTCAGGCACGCCGGCATGTCCCCCGCCGTCCAGGCGGCGTCCGCGGCGGCCAAGGCGGCTTCCGCGGACCGCTCGGGGTCGTGCGGAGCGAACAACTCCGCGGCGAGCAGCAAGGTTTCGCGGGCGTCGTCGACAGGGCCGTCCCACCGCAGCACCGTTCCGCGCAGCAGCTCGGCACGCGCGCGGACCGTCGACGGCGCCGGGCGGTCGCGGGCCGTGTCGAGCAGCCGCAGCGCCCGGTCGGACTGCCCGGCCAGCAGCGCCTGTTCGGCGGCGGCCGTGTACCACCGGACCTGCCGGGCGCCGTCCGCGGTGAGGTCGGCGGCGCGGGTGAGTGCCGTGCAGCGCAGTGCGGGCGGCACCGCCGGTTCCGCCCGGGCCGCGGCGGCGAGGTCGGACGCCAGGGACGGAGCCCGACCGGCGACGGCCCACGAGCGGTGCAGCAGCGCGGTGAGGCGGCGTCCGTCGGGCAGCGCACGGGCCAGCGCGTCGTGGGCGGCACGGCGCCGCGCGTCCGGCGCGTCGGCGTACACCGCGCGGCACAGCAGCGCACTGCGGAAACCGATCCGGTCGTCGCGGACACGGAGCGACTCGGGCAGCGGGGCGGCGGACGGTGAGAGCCGGCCGTCACCGCGGTCACCACTGTCACCGCCGTCGTACGGAACGGGGTCGCGGTGCTCCACCGGCCGGCCGCTGTCGGCGGTACGCGGTCCGCCCGGCGGGACGAGGGGCCGTGGCGGTGGCCCGAGGCGGGACGACGGGCCTGCGGAGAGCCACCCCGCCGCGCGGCGCGCGAGATCGGCGTCGACGGTGGCCTCCCCCGTCACCTGGGAGGCGGCGGCGGTGACGAGCAGAAGGTCGCGTTGCCCCGGAAGCGCCCCGGTGAGGCGGCCGCCGACCAGCGCGGTCAGCGTCTCGGCATCGGCCACGGGCCGCGGCAGGGGCGCGAGCCCGCGCAGCTGGGCCGGGGTCAGACGGTGGAACACCCTCAGCAGGAGGGCCGGGTTGCCCTGTGCCGCGGCTAAGATCTCGTCGCGCACCCCGGGGTCGAGGCCGTCCTGCGCGACGTCGTCCAGCAGGGCCGTGGCGTCCGGCGGGGACAGGGGCGCCAGGCGCAGCAGCGGCAGGCCGGCGAACTCCGGATCCACGGGGCGGTGTCCGGCGACGGTGAGCAGGAGGGCGGCACGGCCCCCGTCGGACAGGTGGGCGGCGAGCCGGCCGAGGGCGGACCGGGAGGCGGCGTCCCACAGGTGGGCGTCGTCGACGCACAGGAGTACGGTCCGGGGCGCGGCCGTGGACCGCAGCGCGCCGACGAGCTCCCGCACCGGGTCGGCGGCGCCGACGACGGCTGTCCCCGCCGCGCGGCACAGTGAGCGGATCGCGCTCAGCGGCTCGCGGAACTCCCCGGCGCGGGCGCGTACGGTCACGACGGGCCCGGCGGTGAACGCGCGGGCGACGTGGGCGAGGAAGGCCGAGCGGCCCCCGCCCGGCTCGCCGGTCACGGCACAGGCACCGCCGCCACGCAGCCGGTCCCACACCGCTGCCGTCACGTGGCGTTGCGGACCCGGCCGGTACCGCGGTGAGGCGAGTCCCAGGGGCGTCTGTCCGGTCATTCCCACGACCTTACTGACGCGTTAAACAGCGCGGAAGCCGTGCGTCCGGACCTCCCGCGGCAGGCTCCGGGGACATCACCTGCGCGTTCCGGGCCGCCGGGCGGGCAGCGGTCTGTGCGGTCTGTGCCGCGGCACACCGGGCGCGGCTCCGAACGGTGCTCCGGCACAACGCCGGCGGCGGCCGCCGTCGGGGGCGGCCGCCGCCGGGTCACGGACGGACGGTCAGGTCACGGGCACGCGTACGCGTACGCGGTCAGCCGGTGTGCGGGCAGTTGCCCCGGTACTCCTCGATGGTCAGGCTCGGCCGCGGCAGCGGGCACAGGAACTGCTCGTAGCGGGTGTCGTTGTCGATGAACCGCTTCAGCCACGACACGCTGTACTTCGCGATCGTGGTGTTCGAGGTGTTGGGCGTGAAGTGGGTGGCGCCGTTCAGCTCCAGGTACGCGCGGTCGAGGGAGCTGGGGAGAGTGGTGTAGAAGGGTTCGGCGTGGGTCGCGACGGGAGCGATCGTGTCACCGTCGGCACCGAAGATCAGGGTGGGTGTCCTGATCTCGGGCCAGGTCTTGTCGAGGTCCCACGGGGTCAGCGGGATCGCCGCCTGCAACGAGGGACGCGACTTCGCGGCCTCCAGGGTGCCGCCGCCGCCCATCGAGTGGCCCATCACGCCGAGACGGGTGGAGTCGATACGACCGCGGACCGAGCTGCTGTTCGTCAGGTAGTCGAGCGCGGCGAGGAGCTGGTTCCCCCGGGAGTCCGGCTGGTCCAGCGTGGTGAGCGTGTCGATGGTGAAGACCACGAACCCCTGTGACGCCAGGCGCGGGCCCAGCCAGGAGATGGAGGACTGGGTGCCGGTGTAGCCGGGCGAGACGGCCACGGCCCCGAAGGTGCCGTCGGCGGTGCTGGTCGGGTAGTAGATGGTGCCCCCGCCGAATCCGCTGACGGCGAGCCGGGAGACGGTCGTCTCCGACACCGCGTACGGCCCGCGGAGCGCCTCGATGCTCGATTCGGTCGGCGCGGGACCACGCTCGTACGGGTTGTCCGCGCCGTGGGCCGCGGGCCCGCCGAGTGCGGTCAGACCGAAGACGGCGCTGACGGCGGCGGCGAGGGCGGCGAGCCGTCCGGCGCGACGGCCACGACGGCCGGTACGCGGACCGGGGAGGGCCGGGTGCGGGTGGTGGGCCGGTGACGTGGTGCTGGTGTGCGGGTGCTGCACGACGAGTCGTCCTCTCTGTCGCGGCGAGCTGCCCGTTCCGCGTCGCCGGCACGCACATGCGGCCGACGGCGAAGGGCACCGCCATGGGGTGGCGGTGCCACTGTCGACGCCGGACGGGCATGACGGGACCGGCAATGTCACCGGTCTCGTCGCACACGCGGTCCGGCGAGCCGCGCTCCACTCGACCGGGTCCGCTCCTGAGGGGGCCGTCAGGAGCCCCTCGCACCCGCCGTCCGCCGTCCAGCCCACCGGCCGCCCCGGCCCGACGCCCGTGCACCCCGGTCCAGCCCACCGGCCGCCCCCGGACAGACGCCCGAGGACCCCCTCCAGCCCACCGGCCGCCCCGGCCCAACGCCCGTGCACCCCGGTCCAGCCCACCGGCCGCCCCCGCCCGACGCCCGAGGACCCCCGTCCACCCCACCGGCCGCCCCCGGCCCGACGCGGGTGCACCCCGGGATGCGTCGTCCTGACCCGCCGCTGGGCGGCGGTCGAACGGTGGCCGGACCGGACGGAGGCGCTCTACCGGCGGACCGCAGACACCAGTCCGCCGGGCCGCTCCTCGCGCCGCGGCGGGGTGCTGATCGGGCGGCCGTAGGCGGCAGCGCGCTCACGCAGGGTGTGGCAGACGGCCTCCCAGCCGTGCCCGGCCAGCCAGCCCACCGGATCGCCGGGCATCTCCGAGACCCACAGGGACGCCGCCGATCCCGGCGCCGCGTCCGCACCGAAGCGCTCGATCACCCCGGGCGAGCCCAAGGTCAGCCCCATCCGGCTGCCTGCCGCCGACTGCGCGCTGATCCGGGCCAGCAGGAGCTCCACGGCGTCCTCGGGCAGGTAGATCAGCAGCCCTTCGGCGATCCACACGGTCGGCGCGGCCGGGTCGTGTCCCGCGGCGGCCAGCGCGCCCGGCCAGTCCTCGCGCAGATCCACCGCGACGGTGATCCGCTCGCAGCGTGCGACGGCCCGCTCCTGGCGCAGCACCGCGGCCTTGAAGTCCAGTGGTGCAGCGGTGTCGACCTCGAACAGCCGGGTGCCCTCGGGCCAGTCCATCCGGAAGGCCCGGCTGTCCATGCCGGCGCCGAGCAGTACGACCTGCCGGATCCCGGACGCGCAGGCCTGCCGCACCAGGTCGTCGAGGAACTTCGTCCTGATGACGATGGAGAACGACACGGCCAGCCGGCGGCGGCGCGCGGCCTCGTCGTCGGGCAGCGGCCGCGCGGAGGGCCACAGGCCGCCGGCGGCGGCGAAGGCCCGTGCCAGCGGGTCGCGGAAGAGAGCGTCGTCCCGCTCGGTCTCCAGCGCCCGCACCCTGGCCACCCCCACCGCCGTGGCCCACACCCCCGACGGCTGCACCTGCTCCCGCTCATCAGTCACCGCGCCAGCCTAGACGCACGGTGCCGAGGGGCCCGACGAGTGGTGCGGCCGGGCACGGAACAGCCCCGGCCGGCGTGACCACCGGCCGGGGCTGAACCCGTGAAACGCGTGGTCGTGAAAGGGCGGTCGCCTACGCGGCGAAAGGCTCTGCGGGGCTTCAGCCGAACGATCGTCCCCGGAGGCAAGGGGTGAGGCCCGGGGACACGGTCCCCTTCACTGCCACGTTTCCTCCAACCACGTACACCCGCAGGACATTCCCCGGCCGCCCGGACGGCTCGCGCCCGCGCTCACGTGGCGATGGTGGCCAGTCCGCCGATGCCGACGAGGTAGATCACCACCGCGGCGATGCTGTCGACGCCCATGCGCGCGTACTGGCGGCGCGGACGGAAGATCAGTCCCGCCATGTAGACCACGGTCAGGATGATCCCGAGCGCGGTGAGGTAGATGTCGGTGTCGTGCGCGGCCGGCAGGACCGGCTTGCCGGAGATGACGGTGGCGAGCAGGAACAGCACGGGCAGGAAGGCGTTGCCGCCGAAGATGTCGCTGACGGCGAGCTGGTAGTCGCCCAGCTTGGTGGAGGTCAGGCCGGTGCTGACCTCGGGCAGGGAGGTGGCCGCCGCCAGCACGGTCGCGCCGAACAGCACACCGCTCAGTCCCTGACGGGCGAAGAACTCCTCACCACTGCGCTCGATCACGACACCCGCCACGAGCGTGGCCAGCGCGGACACGCCGAACACCAGCCCGGCCCGCGTGGTGCTCACGCCCTTGTCACTGGCGGCCTTCTCCTTCTTGCCCTTGGAGTGGCCGCGCGGTTCGGGCTGGCTGTCCGGGGCGTCGCCGCCCTCCCGCCACGGCAGACCCCGGCCGGCCCGGTCGAGCAGGATCAGCCCGATCACCCACAGGACGGCGATCGCCACGGACGCGGGGGCCAGGCGGGCGGCGTGCAGATTCGGGGAGAGCTGGGTGCCCATCACGACGACGGCCAGGACGACCACCACCAGGGCCCCCTCCAGGACCAGTTGCAGACTGGCCGCGAGCCGGGTCAGCGGAGCGCGCGGGCGGACCCCGGCCGCGTCCAGCACCGCCAGGACGATGGTCTGGAGGGCGATGCCGCCCAGGATGTTGCCGACCGCGACATCGAGCTGGCCGGCCATCGCCGCGCTGGCCGTGATCGCGAGCTCGGGAAGGTTCGTCGCGATCGCCAGCAGGATCAGACCACCCAGCGCGCTGCCGAGATGAAGCCTCTCGGCGAGCACATCGGTGGAGTCCGACAACTTGACGCCCGCGAACCAGATGACAGCCGCGCTGGCCACGAACAGCACCAGCAGCACCGGCGAACCCAGAGATCCCATAGTGCCGCAGGTACCCGCCGGTCCGGGACGGAACCGGGTCAGGCGGACGGGCTGCCCGCGACCCACTCCTTCCACGGCACGTTCCAGTCGCCGAGCCCGTTGTCCGGGGCCGGCGTGGCCTTGTCGCCGGAGTTCTTGACGATCACGAGGTCGCCGATCATCGACTGGTCGAAGAACCACGCGGCGGGCTGCTTGCCGTCGTCGCCGCCGCGGACGTCCTTCAGGCCCACGCAGCCGTGGCTGGTGTTCTCGTGGCCGAAGACGGGGTCGGCGGCCCAGTAGTTGCCGTGGATGAACGTGCCCGAGTCGGTCAGGCGCATGGCGTGCGGTACGGCCTTGATGTCGTACGAGGGCTTGCCGTCCTTCTCCGTGAGGCCGACGCTCGCCCCGTTCATGTGGACGTGCCCGAACTTCTCGGAGATCACCATCTGGCCGTTGTACGTCGGGTGCTCGGCGCTGCCGGACGAGACCGGGATGGTCCTGATCGTCTTGCCGTCCCGCACGACGGTCATCTGCTTGGTCTTGGCGTCGACGGTGCTGATCTGGCTCCGGCCGATCTTGAACGTGACCGTCTTCCGGACGCCCTGGCGGGTGAGCGTGACGGTGACGGTGGAGCCGGACTTCCAGTACTTCTCGGGGCGGAAGTCCAGGCGGTGGTCGTTGAGCCAGTGACCGACGACCTGCTGGCCGCTGCTGGAGCCGACCTGGATCTCCGACTCCACGGCGGCCTTGTCGCCGACCGCCTTGCCGAAGGTGAACGTCACCGGCATGCCCACGCCGACGGTCGAGCCGTCCAGGGGGGAGAGGTGCCCGACGAAGTCGTTCGGGGAGACCGTGGTGATCGTGGCGTTGCCGGTGGCGGAGCGGCCCTTGGCGTCCGCGGCGTCCGCGGCGATCTGGTACTTGGTGGCACGCTCCAGCGGGCCGTCCGGCTTCCAGGAGGTGCCGTCCGCGGACAGGGTGCCCGGGATCTCGGCGCCGGTCGCGACGGCTGTCATGGTCACCTTGGTGAGCTTGCCCTGGCTCACGGTCACACCGACCGGGTCGTTGATCCCGACGCCGTAGGCGCCTTCCCCGGGCGTGATCTTTATGCGGGCGTCGGAGGTCTCCTGAGTGGCCGGCTGCGTCGCCCGCGCCTGCGGTTGCGGGGTGTTCCCGGCGTCGTTGCCGCTGGTGGTGGCCGCGTGGCTCGTACCGCCGAGGGCCGTGATCGCGAGTACGCCGCCGAGTACGCCGGTCGTGGCCCGCAGCCCGGTGCGACTTGTGAACAGCGTGATCAAGCGCTTCTCCATGTCACTGGTCTGTGCGTCCCTGCGCTGATCGCCGAGGAGTGCAACCAGCCATGCCATCCCTTATAGGCATACCCCTGCCCGAAAATGGGCAAAAAGTGGCGAAGGCCACGCATGGAAACGAGCACGTCGTCGAGTGCGTCTCGGCCTCCGGCACGACCCCGGGTGCCCGGTGCTCGCCGCGGGAATCGAGCACGGGCCCGGCGGCGGCGCGGCTCAGGCACCGGTACTGGCACAGACCCGGCACCGACGGCCCCGGCAGCCCGCGGGTCACCGCCCGGTCACCGCCCGGTGCTCGCCCGGCCCTCGCCGGTCCCGGTCCCGGTCCCGGCCCCGCGTCCCTCGTCCCGCGACCCCTCGTCCGGTCTCCACCAGCCCCGCCGGGCCGCCAGCACGCCGGCCTGGAACCGGCTGGTGGCACCGAGCCGCCCCAGGAGCGCCTGCACCCGCCGCTGCACCGTGCGGTGCCCGATGCCCAGGTGACGGGCGATCGCCTCGTCGGGCAGCCCGAGGCCCAGCAGGGACACGATGCGCCGCTCCTCCTCGCTGACGAAGTCACCTCCGTCGCCGGGGAGGGCACGGTCCGGCACGAAGGGCTGCGCCTGCTCCCACAGGGTCTCGAAGAGCACGCTCAGCGCGTCGAGCAGGGACGAGGGGTGCACCAGGATGCAGGTGTCCAGCACCCGGGGGGTCGACACCAGCGGGATCAGCCCCGCCTGGTCGTCGGCGAGCAGCAGCTTCATCGGCGCCCGGGGCACCACCCGTACCGTCTCGCCGGCCGCGACGTCCCGCTCGATCCGGCTCACCACGCCCGGCAGGTCGAGGGCGTCCCGGCCGTGGATGAAACGGCTGCCGATCTGCCGGCCGGTGATGTTGACGACCGAGTTGACCCGGCCGCCGTCCCCCGGCACCGCGTAGGGCGGCGCGTCGATACCGCGGATCTCCCGTTCGGCCCGGCGGAACAGCTGCTCACCGCAGCGCGCCACCCCGTCCACGCCCGTGATCACCTCGATCGGCGACGCGGAGTCCTGTCCGCCCCTGGCCCGGTGGTGGCGTTCGCCCAGGCGCTGCGCGAGGGCCCTGACCCGCTGGATGTCACGTTCACGGGCGAGCAGCAGCACCTCCACCGCGTGCTCCGGCGGCAGTGCCGTGTACCGCGGCGGACGGCCGGGGACCCGGGCGATCAGGCCCCCGCTCTCCAGCCGGGCGAGCGCGCCCTCCAGGTCGTGCCGGTCCGCGCGGGTCAGCGCCGCCAGCTCCGGCACGGTGAGCGACCGGTTGTCGACCAGTGCGAGATAGGCGGTCTCGGCACGCTCGTCCAGACCCAGGGCCTCCAGCACCACGCACCCCCACCACTGACCGGTCGGGGCAGTGTATCCGCTGCACACGTATGCAGGTCGGGGAGCTGTACGGTGGCGCCGCGGGCGGTGGCCGCCGCAGACCCCGGGCGATCTCCGTGTCCCGCCGGATGCGCCGGGCGGGGTCATGCACGACCCGCCGGGCAACTCGCACGGGCACACATGTGCCGCCCCGGCCTCCGGGGTCCTGCCGCCGCGGGACCCCGGAGGCGGATGACGGTGTGCCGGTCAGTACCTCGGGCCGGTGCCCTTGGCGAGCGGGGTGATGTCGATGCGGCCCTTCTGGAGGACCTCACCCAGCTTCCAGGCGGTGTTCAGGTGGTGGCGGGAGTCGGGCGGGGTGACCTCCAGCCGCGTCGGGTTCTTCTCCGCCTTCGTCGGCTCCCCGGCGCCCGCCACGACCCCCCAGTGCAGCCGGGTGTAGGCGCTCTGGCCCGGCTTGAGGGTGATCAGCGCGGCCCGGCCGCGGTCGCGTATGACGTGCGTGGTGACGTCCTTGCCGTGGGAGTCGAGCAGTTGCAGGCCCACGTAGCCCTGGGTCCGGACGGTCCTGTGGGTCTTGTTGGTGAGGACCACCGTCGCGTAGCGCTGCCCGGCGCCCGGGTCCAGCGCGTGGACGCGGGCGGACAGCGAGGAGGTGTCGGCCCAGTCCGGCCGGGTCGCGGCCTGCGAGGGGCCCGCGGCGATGCCGATCAGTGCCACGGCGGAGAGCGCCGAGAGCGCGGCGGGTGCGACGAGGGGGCGGGTGCGCTTGCCGAAGAGCATGACCAAATCCTTTCCGGATGCCCCATTTGGGTATCTCTGTGGGGTATGAGGCTTGCCCGGGGGGATCGGTTCTGGCGCATACCTGGTCTTTGCCGCGCGGGATCGCCTGTTGACCCGCCGTTGGCGCCCGGTTGACCGGTCCGCGTCCGCAGGGATCAGGCGGCGAAGCCGATGTTGGTGACGTACTCGTACTGGCCCCACTCGGACCCGAGGTCCACCACCGCGTCGTTGATCCAGGCGTCGTCCAGCGCCTGCGCGTCGCCCGCCGCCCACGCCTCGACGATGCGGTCCCAGCGGCGGACGCGGAGCGTGCGGTAGGCCACCACCCGCTGGCGGGGGCGCAGGACCTGGGACTGGTTGAGCGGGTGGAACTCCACGCGGGTGCCACGGCCCTCGCGGTTGAGGCGCGCCACCAGGTAGCGGGAGACGTTCTGGCGGCGCACCGCGCGGTACGCCGTCTCGATCCGCTCCAGGTTCCTCTTCGAGGGAGCGCGTTCGCCCCGCAGCCAGGCCCTGAGCGTGCGGTCGGTGACGGTCAGGCCGGCCGCGCGGGCCGCCTGGCGGGACTGGTCGCTGCGGGTGAGGTACCGCAGGCGGGCGAGCAGGCCGCGCCGGGCCGTGACCGGGGTGGCGACGAACCCGGCCAGCGCGTCCAGCTGCCGCGCGACGGCCTCGTGCCCCTTGATGCCACGCGCCCCGTACGCACCGAAGTTGAGCGTCCTCTCCGGCATCTCCCTGTCTCCTGCCGCCCTTCGACCCGCTACGAGTTCACGTACGCGTCACGCTACACGTCCCGGTCGGCCGCGACCGGCGTGCCGACGGTGTACACGTCCTTCACCTTCACCTCGCTGACCCCGCGGCCCTCGGGGAACACCGCGCGCCAGTCGCCGATCACGTGGAGTTCGTCGGTGCCCATCGCGCGGACGACCATCAGCCCCTCGTCGTAGGCGCGGTGCGCCTTCCACCACAGGTTCGCGAAGGCCTGCGAGCGGATCAGGTGCATCCAGTCGGTGCGGTACAGCTCCCGGTTGTAGTTCGACTCCCCCATGGTGGAGACGAACTTGGAGTACATGGCCTTGACGTACTCCAGGGTGACGTCGTCGTCGTGGGCGATCGCCCGGTCCCGGGCGTCCTTCAGCGCCACGCGGAACTTCTCCAGCAGGCCCTCGGTGGCCCCGGAGGTCCAGGACTCGTGGATCTCCGGGGGGTCGCACAGGCCGTACTTCGGTCCCGACAGGCGCAGCAGCAGGCGCAGGGTCGGCTCGGTCACCCAGAGCGGGCCCGGCTCGTCGCGGCTGCCGATGGGGTTGGGCAGGCAGGCGTCGTGCTCCCAGGCGGGCGGGGTGATCAGGTGGACGCCGGCGCGGCGGCGGTCGTGCTGGTTTCCGGTGGAGTGCTCCAGCTGGCCGAGCGGCAGGTGCGTCTTGAGCGCGGACAGGTAGGCGCCGTTGACGTCGAGCGCCGTGACCTCGTACGCACCGGGCGGCAGTTCGGCGCGCGTCCACTTGGGGCGGGCCTCCCAGATCTGGTCCGGGCCGCGGGAGGTCTGCTTGCGCAGCACGTCGGGCAGCCAGGGGTGCGCGACGATGTCGTACCGGCCGCCCTTACGGGTCTGGTCCAGCAGCGCCATCGCGTCCGGGATGGCCCGCCTGACGAGCGCGGCGGTCGCCGCCTCGACGTCACCGCCGTGCTGGTCGAGGGCGGCGGACACGGCGGCGGCGATCAGGTCGGGGTCGTCGGCGGTCTTGAGCCGGCGGCCGGCGGTGACGACCTTGACACCGCCGCCGGTCCGCGCACGGGGGTGTGCGGAGGCGGGCGGGGGCGGGGTCACGGCCGGCTGTGCCTGGTGGGTCGCAGGTGTGGCCTCGGGTGTGCCCTCGGGTGTGCCGCAGTGCGCGGGGTCCAGGTGCTGGGGGAATCCGGCGACCTGGTGACGGGCGGGCCGTCCGCACAGGACGCAGGGCTGGGCGGTGGACAGGGCCACCACATCGCCGTCGCCGTCGCCGCCGTCGCCGCTGCCGTGGTCGTGCTCGTCACCGTGGCCGTGCTGCCGGCCGGTCCCGGCCTCGGCCGGTTCGGCCACCGCCGGTCCGGCTCCCTCGGGTCCGGCCTCCTCCGGCTTCCCGGCCGGGTCCGCCGCCGACAGCTTCGTCCGCGCTCCCTTGAGGAAGTACGCGTACTTCTCCCGCACTTCGCCGCTCGGGTCGCGTCCGGACTCCCAGCCCGCGACCGTGGACGGGCTGACCTGAAGGGCCCGCGCGAGCTGGGTGCGGGAGAGGTTCAGCCCCTCGCGCAGCGCACGCCGTTCCGCGGCGGGCGGCAGCGGGACCTCCTGCCTGGCACCGGCGAGCAGCGCGTCGATCGCGTCGAAGTCCGTCATCGGGTTCCCCCGTCCGGTACGGCCGCGGGGCGGGCGGTGGCGGGGCGGCCGCCGGGCAGGCGGCGGCGTGCCGTGGGCAGGGCCTCGACGGCGCGGGTGGGTCCGGCGAGGAGGTCGAGGACGTCCACACCGTAGTGTGCGGCGACCGCGTCGCAGTCGGCCAGGCTCCAGGCCGCGGTGCCGGACTGGCGGCGGCTGACCTGGGCCTGGCTCACCCCGAGCGCGGCGGCGAGAGCGGTCTGCGACTCGCCGGTCGCGTGCAGCAACGCGGCCACCGCGGACCGCATCCGCTCGACCGATCCCATACTCATGAGGCTGAACCTAGCACGTCGTGCACATGCTTCATGCGTAAGGCGCATGGCCTCTGCGTGAAACCGGCCCACTTGCCCGCCACGCCTCGTTTGCCACCTGATTGTCCCCCTGGAAACCGCGGGCCCGCCCTGGGGTGCGCCCCCTAGAGACAGCGTCCGGTCCTCTTTTCCCGGGGGTGGCCGGGCGCGGTTAAGGGTGTCTCGGGCCCGGCGGGCGGGATTACGTTTCCCGGGAAGCGCCGAGAACAATGTCTGCCTCCCGGAGGAAACCAGTGGAAGAGATCATTGGAGCCGTTCTTTCCGGGGAGGCGGGGCCTCGGGACTTCGAGGCTCTCCGGCTGCCGAGCAGTTATCGCGGTGTTGTCGTCCAGAAGGAGAACACCGACATGTTCGAAGGCATGCGGACGGAGGACAAGGACCCGCGCAAGTCCCTGTCCGTGCAGGACGTGCGCGTGCCGGAGGTCGGCCCGGGTGAGGCCCTGGTGGCCGTCATGGCCTCCTCGGTCAACTACAACACCGTCTGGTCCGCCATCTTCGAGCCGCTGCCGACCTTCGGCTTCCTGGAGCGCTACGGGCGCACCAGCGAGCTGGCCAAGCGGCACGACCTGCCGTACCACGTCATCGGCTCCGACCTCGCGGGCGTCGTCCTGCGCACCGGCCCCGGCGTCAACGCCTGGAAGCCCGGCGACGAGGTCGTCGCCCACTGCCTCTCCGTCGAGCTGGAATCGTCCGACGGCCACAACGACACGATGCTCGACCCCGAGCAGCGCATCTGGGGCTTCGAGACCAACTTCGGCGGCCTCGCGGAGATCGCCCTGGTCAAGTCCAACCAGCTGATGCCCAAGCCGGCCCACCTCAGCTGGGAGGAGGCCGCGGCCCCGGGCCTGGTCAACTCCACGGCGTACCGGCAGCTGGTGTCCCGCAACGGCGCCGGCATGAAGCAGGGCGACAACGTGCTCATCTGGGGCGCGAGCGGCGGGCTCGGCTCGTACGCCACGCAGTTGGCCCTCGCCGGCGGCGCGACGCCCGTCTGCGTGGTCTCCAGCCGGCAGAAGGCCGAGATCTGCCGGTCGATGGGCGCCGAGCTGATCATCGACCGGACCGCCGAGGGCTACAGGTTCTGGAAGGACGAGCACACCCAGGACCCCAAGGAGTGGAAGCGCTTCGGCAAGCACATCCGCGAACTGACCGGCGGTGAGGACGTCGACATCGTCTTCGAGCACCCCGGCCGCGAGACCTTCGGCGCCTCCGTCTACGTCACCCGCAAGGGCGGCACCATCACCACCTGCGCCTCGACCTCGGGCTACCTGCACGAGTACGACAACCGCTACCTGTGGATGTCCCTGAAGCGCATCATCGGCTCCCACTTCGCGAACTACCGCGAGGCCTGGGAGGCCAACCGCCTGATCGCCAAGGGCAGGATCCACCCGACGCTCTCCAAGGTCTACTCCCTGGAGGAGACCGGCCAGGCGGCCTACGACGTCCACCGCAACCTGCACCAGGGCAAGGTCGGCGTGCTGTGCCTCGCCCCCGAGGAGGGCCTGGGCGTGCGCGACGAGGAGATGCGCGCCCGGCACATCGACGCCATCAACCGCTTCCGGACAGTCGCGCCCTGAAGGCTGTGGAAGCCAACCCGGAAGAAGAGGAGAGGCACATGTCCGACAGACCGTCCGTGGTGGGGGTAGTGGGGCTGGGAGCACTGGGCGAAGCCCTGCTCCGTCTGTTGCACGCGGCCGGGTACGACGTGGTCGGGGTCGAGCGGGAGCTCGACGTGCTGGCCCGGGTCGACCAGCGGACGAAGGCGGCGGACGCGACCCGCGGTCCCGGCGCCGCCGTCACCCTCACCAACGACACCGCGGCGCTGTGCCGGGCCGACCTCGTGATCGAGGCCGTCACGGAGGACCTGGAGACGAAGACGGAGGTGCTGCGCCGCCTGGACAGCGTCTGCCGCGCGAGCACCGTCCTGGTCACCACGACCGCTTCGCTCTCGCTGACGGCTCTCGCCATCGCTTCGGGACGGCCGAGCCGGACACTGGGGCTGCGGTTCCTCGGCCCCGCGGCACCGGACTCCGCGGCGGAACCCGTGAGCACCGCGATGAGCGACGACGACGCCGTCGACGCGCTGCACCGGCTGCTGCCGACGGCGGGACTGAAGCCCGTCGTCCTCGGACCGGTACCGGCCGGCGACGCGACCGGCCTGGTGTACGCCTTCCTCAACAGGGCCGCGGCACTGGCCGACACCGGCTACGTCGGCCACGAGGCCCTCGACACCGCCATGCGCCTGGGCTGCGGGCTGCCGCTCGGGCCGCTGGAGATGCTGGACGAACTGGGCGTGGACGGCGTCCACTCGGCCCTGCTGGAGCTGTGGCACCGCACCGGCGACGACGCCTTCCGTCCCGCCCCGCTGCTCACGTCCATGATCCGTGCCGGGGCGCTGGGGCGGAAGACCGGACAGGGGATGTACCGCTACGACGAGCTCGGCCACCGTCTCGGCGCTCAGCGGCCCGCGGAGGGCGGCGGCGAGGCCGCCGGTGTCCGGACCGTCGGCGTCGTGGGCTCCGGCACGATGGCCCGCGGCATAGCCGAGGTCACGGCGACCGCCGGACTGCGGACGGTCGTCGTCGCGCGGACCGAGGAGAAGGCCGGCGGGCTGCACCAGGCGGTGGATGCCTCGCTCGGCAGGGCGGTGCGGCGTGGCCGCGTCACGGTCGAGCGCCGGCGTACGGCACTGGACCTCTTGGAGGTCACCAGTGACGCGCGGGTGCTCGCCGGCTGCGACGTGGTGATCGAGGCGACCGCGGAGGACCAGGCCGTCAAGCGGTCCGTCTTCGCACAGCTCGGTTCGGTCTGCCGTCCCGGAGCGGTGCTGGCGACGACGACGTCCAGTCTCTCCGTGGCGGCCTGCGCGGAGGCGGCCGGACGCCCGGGGGACGTGCTGGGGCTGCACTTCTTCAATCCGGCGCCCGCGATGCGGCTGGTCGAGGTGGTGCGTACGGCCACGACACGGCAGGAGGTGACGGCGCTGGGTCACGATCTGTGCCGGCGCCTGGGCAAGGTACCCGTCGAGTGCGGTGACCGGACGGGGTTCATCGTCAACCGCCTGCTGCTCCCCTATCTCGCGGACGCCATCCGTCTCCTGGAGCGGCACGACGTGGAGGTCGAGACGACCGACCTCGCCGTCCAGCGGGGCTTCGGCTTCCCCATGGGGCCGTTCGCGCTGCTGGACACCATCGGTCTGGACGTCTCCCTGGCCATCCTGCGGAGCCTGCACCGGGCCTTCCCGGAACCGGACTTCGCACCCCCCCGGCTGCTGGAGCAGCTGGTGGCGCAGGGGTTCCTGGGACGCAAGAGCAGTCACGGTTTCCACCGCACGCCCCAGCGCAAGCAGTTGTGACGCCGGACGGTGCCCTGCGGCGCCACCCGCTCAGTACGCGGCGGACCGGGCGTTCACCAACGACCCGAGAGCCGACCGGCCCCGTACGCCCAGCTTCTGGTAGACGTGCGTCAGGTGCTGCTCCACGGTGCTCGTGGTGACGAAGAGGCTCTCGGCTATGGCCTTGTTCGTGTGTCCCCGCGCGGCGAGCTTGGCGACGCGCTGTTCGGCCGGGGTGAGCCCGTCGAAGGGGCCGGGCTCCCCGGGACCGCCGGGAACGGCCGTGGCGGACCGGGCGTCCGGTTCCAGAGCCCTCAGCAGCAGGCGCGCCCTCTCCCGTTCACCGGGTGGCCCGTCCGCGCCCTCCTCGCCGGCCAGTTCGGCGACGAGCAGGGCCCTGGCCTGGCCCGGGCTGTCGAGCGCGAGCAGCGCTTCGGCGGCGTACACCCGCCAGGGCGGCGTACGCCCGCTCTCCAGGTTCCAGGAGGCCATGAGGTCACGGACGGCGTAGAAGTCGCCGAGGGCGGCGTGGTAGCGCTGTTGCGACAGGTGGTAGCGACCGCGTGCCTGGAGGTAGTGCAGTCCGGGCAGCGCCTGGAACATCGCCTCGGGCACCGGGACCGCGAAGCTCGCGCCCGCTTCCCGGTGGTTCGCGGAGCCGAGGCAGGCGTGCACCTTGGCGGCCAGCGGGAAGCCGATGGCGATGCCCCAGGCGGGCGGCGGCAGCAGGGACATCGCCAGGTCGGCACGCTCGCCGGCCACGGCATGGTTGCCGCGCAGGGACTCGACCACGGCGCCCGCGGCCAGCAACAGCGCCCGTGCCGTGGGCAGTCGGTCGGGCACCTTCTCGAGGAGGAGCTCGCACCATTCGGCGGCCTGCTCGGGCCGGGCGCACCGCAAGAGCGCGGTGATGCCCGCGACGGCCGGTGCCACCGGCGGATCGTGCACGACCGTGCTCTGCAGCAGGCGCTCGGCCGCCGTGAGGACGCCGCTCGTCGGCCCCGCCGTCCGCAGGGCGTCCAGCAGCACCGCGCTCGCGGAATGCGGATCGACCCCGCTGTCGCCCTCGGCAGGCAGAGCCGAGTCGGCGGCCCCCCGGTCGTCCGGGAGCCGGGCGCCGAGAGCCGGGAAGGCGTACCGCGCCCAGGCGTTCACGGCCCGCAGCCGTGCCCGGCATCCGTGGGACAGTCCGGCCTGGGCTCCGGTGAGTTCGGTGAGCAGCCCGGCCGCGGTCCGTGGTCGGCCGTGCCACAGCAGGTACCCGGCCAGCGCTACGCTGTGCCGCGGCGGCAGCCGGCCGGCGCGGTGGTCGTCGGTCAGCGCGGTGAGGTGGGCGAGGGCCAGGGACGGGTCGATCGCCCATTCGGCGCGGGCGAGTTCCGCCCGTACGGTCGCCCGCTGTTCGTCCGTCGCGCACACGTGGCGCGCCGCGCGCAGGCAGTCGACGGCCCGTCGCACGTCGTTCGCGCGCAGCGCGTGGTGCGCGGCGTCCCGCAGGACCGGCAGGGTCCAGGGTTCGCCGGCGTGGACGCCGCTCGCGACGAGGAGCCGTGCCGTCTCCGGTGCCGGAGCGCCTTCCTCGTGCAGCAGCCGAGCGGCCCTGCGCCGGAGTCCGGCACGGTCCGCCGCCGGCAGGTCCTCCAGGGCCGCGGTGCGCGCGGCCTCGAGCCAGCAGCCGCCGATCCGGGTCAGCCCCACTGCCTCCAGCGTGTCCAGCCCCTGTGCGGCGGTTCCGCTCGGCAGGTCCAGGAGCCGTTCGAGGCGGCCCGGTGTCGCCTCCGCCTCCAGGAGGGCGAGCCCCCGGGCGATCTCCCGCACCGGGCGCTCCAGCCGGTTGAGCAGGTAGCGCACGGAGAGCCGGAAGGCGTGCCCGGCCGCAGGGGGGCCGTCGCGGCGCGGGCGGGGCGCCTTGCGGTCGTCCTCCAGCAGGGCGCGCAGCAGCAGCGGGTTCCCGCCGCAGGCCCGATGCCACTCCGCGGCCCGGTCGGCGGGGGCGTCCGGGTGCGTGTGCGGCGCGGTCTCCGCGAGCGTGCGCTCAGGCGACAGGCACGTGAGGTGGATCAGCGAGCAGGCGGGATTGCGGAAGAACTCCGAGGTCAGCGCGGCGGACATCTGCGGGGTCGCGCGGCCGTCGCCGAGGACGACCAGTATCCGGGACGTGGCCGCCCTGCGGACCAGGTAGAGGAGGTAGCCGAGTGAGGCGGGATCGCTCTCGTGCGCGTCGTCGACGGTGATGACGACCAGCTCACGAGCCGTCAGGCTCCGCACCAGACGGTGGAGTCCCTCGACGACGGGTGCGGTGCCGGAGGTGGGGCTGTCCACCGCCCACTGCTCGGGGCTGAGCGAACGCGCCGACGCCAGCAGTCCGGAGAGCACGGAGGACTGGAACGGCGACAGCTCGACGGGGTCGAAGAGCTGGCCCACGACACCCAGGGGCAGTGCCCGCTCCGCCCGGGAGGCCACGGCGGACAGCACCAGGACACCGGACTCCGCGGCACGTGTGTGGACCTCACGGATGAGTGTGCTCTTGCCCGTGCCGGGAGCGCCGACCACCAGTGCCGCCCGCCCGCGGCCACGGCGTGCCTCGGACAGCATGTTCTTCAGCAGGTTTCCGCTGTGTTCCCGGTCCACCAGCTCCACCGCGCACCCCGCTCTCCGGTGTGTCTCGTGACTGTCTAGACTCGTGGGTATGCCAAGTGCGCTGGTGACAGGAGTCTCGCGCGGTCTGGGAACGCATGTCTGCCGGGCGTTGAAGGAGGCTGGATACCGCGTGCTGGGCGCGGGTCTCGCCGCCGAGCCGCGGACCGACTCCCTGGACGCGTATGAAGTCGTCGATCTGCGAAAGCCGCTCGGAGACGATCTGTTCGCCTCTGAGCAGGTCGATGTGCTCGTCAGTAACGCGGGGGTGTATCTCGACGACCCCCGTGGCGGATACGGCGACTTCTTCGACCTGTCCCACGCCGACCTCAGGGAGACCTTCGAGGTCAATCTGTTCGGTCCCGCGCAGTTGGCCCGGCGGTACGTGCCCGGCATGATCGCGCGCGCGTCGGGTCGGGTCGTCTGCGTGTCGTCGGGGATGGGACGGCTCCAGGACGCCGATGGCGCGTCGTTCGCCTACCGGTCGTCCAAGCTCGCCCTCAACTCGCTGGTGCTCACCGTGGCGCGGCACTTCGCCCGTGACGCGCAGGACCTGTCGGCCTTCGCGTACTGCCCGGGGTGGATCCGCACCGCGATGGGCACCGACTCCGCCCCGAACGATCCCGTACCCGCGGCCGCCGACCTGGTGCGGTTGCTGTCGGAACCCGCGCCCGAGACCAACGGCCGTTTCTTCCGGGGGCTGCGCGAACTGGGCTGGGACACCCGGGGGCCCCTGGTGGCGGGCTGAGGCCGGTTCCTCCCGCCGGGCCGGCGCGCCGCTCACGTGCCCAGTACCGGGATCCGCAGCTCGCCGCCCAGCTCGTGGAGTCTGTGGACGTCGAACATCCGCTGCACCATCGGCGCGCGCCACCGGTGCACCTCCTCGTGTCCCTGGCGGACCTCGTCCAGGTAGCCGAGGTCGTCCGGCCGCAGCCGGTCGAGGAGGCTCGCGGGAATCCGCCGGGGGAACAGCGCGTCGGCGTGGTGCAGCGTGAAGTAGACGTCCCGGGCGAAACCGAGCTGCCCGGCTCGGGCCACCACGGCGTCGGGGTCGGTCTTCGCCATGAGTGCCACCACGTCCACGAGTTTGTAGAGGACCAGGTCCTTCAACGCCATTACCTCACCTCGGTGCACCGCCTCCCGGGAGAAGTGCAGGCACGTGAAGATGAACATGTCCGTCACCGAGATCGTGCTCAGACCGCTCATGTCCACCCGGTCGTCGAGCAGGGCCGAAACGGCTCGGTCACTGCGGTTGCCGGTCATCAGGTCGACCGAGAAGTGCACGTCGAGCCGGTGGCACTCCAGGGACGCCGCCTCCGGCGTGGGTTTCATGTACGAGTACGTCTGGTGCGAGTGCATGGCGACGTGCAGCACCTGCCGGCGCGGCGCCGGACGTACCGAGGCGGTCGTGTAGTCCCAGCTCCCCTGCACGTACCCGAGGTCGCCCAGCACCGCCACGGCGTCCGGGAGCCGATCCCGGTCGACCAGCAGGTCGTTGTCGTGGAACATCCGCAGGCCCGGCTCGGGATAGGCCATCGCGGCCACGGCGCCGCCCTTGAGCACCGCGCTGCGCACCCCGGCCCGGTCCAGGGCCCGCTGCACGTCCGCGGTCCGGGTCATCTGCTCCCGCGCCATCAACTGCTGGCCGGCGGCGGTGACCTTCAGCGATTTGAAGAAGTACGACGACAGCAGGGTCTGACGGTGCTCGATCGCGTGGCGGACGATGTTGTGCCATGCCATGCCGATCACCCGGTGCACCGTCAGCATGCCGAGCACCTGGTTCCAGTCCAGCGGACGGTTGAGCAGGTCCAGCATCGCGTCGACCTCGTCGCGATCCGGGTCGGGCAGGGAGAGCAGGAGAACGAGTCGGATCTCTGGGGACACCGTTTCAGTCACGGCATTGGATACCTTTCAGGAGGGGCGGACCGGGAGAGCGTCAGGTCACGACGTGACGTGACGGTCTCCGCGCGCCGACCGGTTTTCGTCGAGCCAGTCCAGGATTTCCGGAACCCCGGGAGTGCCGAAGTGCCGGGCGAGATAGTCGGAGTTGCCCACGACGTAGGGATACCGGTCCGGTACGCCCACGCGGCGGAACGGGACTCCGCGCCCTGTTTCGGCTATCGCCTCGGCCACCGCACTGCCCAGACCGCCGATCACGGAGTGGTCCTCCAGCGTGATGATCGGCAGTCCTTCGGCGACCAGTCCGGCCACCGCGGCCGAGTCGAACGGCTTGATCGTGGGCATGCTCACGAGCCGCACGCGCAGCCCCGCCTCGCCGAACTCGTCGACCCACGCGCGAGCCACGGGGAGCGTGTGCCCCGTGGCGATCAACGCCGCGTCGTCGCCGTCCGTGACGGTGACGGCCCGGCCGAGCACCACCCGGGTGCCCGGCGCGTGCACCTCGGGCAGTTCGTACCCCTCCAGCGGGAACCGCACGTAGACCGGCCCCTCCACCGCGCGGCACTGCTCCAGGAGTTGGCGCGCCTCCGCGATGTCCCCCGGGCACACCACGGTCATGTTGGGCAGGGCCCGCGTCACCGCGAGGTCCTCGATGGCGACGTGCGTGATGCCGTCCGCGCGGCTCAGTCCCGCGCTCGTGCCGATCAGCCGCAGCCGGGTCCTGGCGAACGCGCCGTCCACCCGGACCTGGTCGAACGCGCGGTAGAGCAGGAAGGTGCTGCAGTTCCAGAGATAGACCTGCTTCCCGCTGCCCGCGAGCCCCGCGGCGATGGAGATCCCGTTCTGCTCGGCGATCCCGACGTTCAGCCAGCGGTCGGGGTGCGACTCGATGAAACCCTCGGTTCCGTTCAGCCTGCCGTCGGCGATGATGAAATACGTGTCGTCCGCATCGCGCGCGTCGTCCAGCAGCCGCTCACCGACCACTTCGCCCACGGTGGTCATCGCAGCCCCCGCAGACTCGTCGCCAGCTCCGCGTAGGTCATCTTCCTGCTGTGCCAGCCGGCCTCGTGTTCCATCATCGGCACTCCTTTGCCCTTCACCGTCCTCGCGATGACGACCTTCGGCCGGTCCTGCGGCGCGCGCAGACCCCGTTCGATGTCGTCGACCGAGTGACCGTCCACGCGGTGGCACTGCCAGCCGAACGCGGCGAAGCGGTCACCCAGATCAGTGGCGACCACGCTCCGGGTCTCGTAGCTTCCCTGCAGCGCGTTGTCGTCCACCACCAGCACGAGGTTGTCCAGACCGAGGGTCGGCGCGAGCATCGCCGCCTCCCAGATCTGCCCCTCCTGGCATTCACCGTCCCCGACCAGCACGTACGTGCGGTAGTCCCGCCCGTCGTGCCGGGCGGCCAGGGCGGTGCCGATGCCGATCGACAGGCCCCGGCCCAGTGGTCCGCTGTCGCTCTCCAGGCCCGGCAGGCCGTAGCGGGCGGCGATCGCGGGCATGTTCCCGCCTTCGACGTTGAAGTCGTCGAGGAGGCTCCGGTCGATGATCCCGGCCTCGGCCATGGCCAGGTAGATCGCGGCGGCGCAGTGGCCCTTGCTGGCGATGAACCGGTCACGGTCCGGCCAGTCGGGACGCGCCGGATCCAGCTTCAGCACCCGTAGGTACAAGGTGTAGATGATCTCGATCGCGGAGAGGTTCGAGGGCGTGTGTCCGGTCATGGCGCGCGCGGTCATGCGGATCACCTGCCGGCGCATGTCCTGGGGAGTGATCATCAGCGCCCGCCCCCGGTTCCCGCCTGGTGCCGCTTGATGTCCCGGCTGGCCCGGCGGCGGCGCAGCGTCTCGGAGAACGGCAGCGGGTGCGCGTCGTCCCAGGCGATCGTGTTCTCCATCAGTTCCCGGACGACGGGCGTCATGCGGTCGAGATAGCCGGCCTCCCGCATGAACCTCCACGAGGTGTGGCCTCCGGTCGGTTCGTCCGCCGACTGCAGGTTCACGTGCAGGGTGCGGCGGAGCACACCGGCGGAACCGGACCCGCGGTGCACGGTGTGGTGGTTCATGAACAGGACGTCCCCGGGCGAGCACCGGACGGTGACCTCCCCGGGAAGCGGCCCGGTTCCCTTCGTCTCCACCTGGGCGCGCTCGGTCTGTGTCAGCGGCCGCCGGTGCGAGCCGGCCACGACGCGGAAGCAGTCGTCGGCGGTGAGGCACACGTTGAACTGCACGTGGGTGCTCCGGCCGTCCGGTGCGTACCGTTCGCTCTCCTGGTTGTCCTTGTGCCAGTTGAGGTCGTAGTCGACCACGGACGGCTCCCACAGCGCGTGGGCGGTCCAGAACCGCAGCCTGTCGCCGAGCACCCTGCGGACGAAACCCATCACCCCCGGGTGCTCGAAGAGCTCCGCGAAGACCGGGTCGTACAGGGCCGGGTCGAAGATGTGGCTGACGCCCCAGGTGTCGGTCTGGCCTTCCGTGCGCAGCGTGTAGCGGGTGTCGTAGTCCTGCGGAGCGGAGCGCACCCGTTGCGCGGTGCGGTCCACCGCCGCCCGCCAGCGGAGGAGCGTCGGTTCGTCGAGAAGGCCCGGGACGAGGGCGTACCCCTCGTCCACGAAGCTCCGGACGTGTTGGTCCATGGCTGTCCCTTGCGCAGTGGTGGGCTTCCGGTTCACGCCTCGAGGTGGCGGACGTCGCCGAGACTCGTCAGCTGGCGGTTGTGGAAGAAGTCGTCTTCCCGCAGCGTCGTGATGCTTCCGGAGGCGGTACGGAAGTTGAGGTAGTCGGCGGAGTCGATCGGCACCTTGAGCCAGTGCGCCACGACGAAGGTCAGGGTGCCGCCGTGGGTGACGATGATCTGGTGTTCGTGAGGACGCCCCAGGATCTCGTCCATGGCCTCGTAGACACGCTGCGCGAGGTCCAGCTTGGTCTCGGCACCGGACACGCCCTCGTCGTGTGCCATCCGCTCTCCGACGGCCGGCGGCGGGACGAAGCGCCGGTCCAGCCACTCCTGCGGCCTTCCCCCGGCCACCCCGTAGGACTTCTCGCGCAGTCTGCGGTCCAGCACCGGCTTCACGCCGAACGCGGCTGCCACCGCGTCGGCCGTCTGGTGCGTGCGCCGCAGGTCCGAGGAGAAGAGTTCCGGTTCGACGTCGTCGGGAATCTGCGCGCGCAGCGCCCGGGCGATGGCCTCCGCCGCCCGCTCACCGCGAGGGGTGAGCCGCGAGTCGTGCCAGCCGCCGACGACGTTCTCGACGTGGTGGGTCGCCTCCGGGTGGGTGACGACGTAGAGAGTACGCACTTCGCTTTCCTTTCGTGGGTTACGGGAGGGAGCCCGCTGAGGGGAGGGACAGTTCGAGGACCATCAGGGCCCAGAGCAGGCGGGCGTGGTCCGTGCCCTTGGCGTGCTCCGTGAGGAGCGTGCGCACCGCGGACCCGCTGAGGAATCCCGAGGAGCAGATGCGCGGATCGGTGAGCACGTCGGCTGCGAACTCCCACAGCTTCGTGCCCGGCTTCATATAGGTGCCGACCGGGAAGGTGAACGGCTGTTTGTCCCGGTTCCGTACGCTCGGCGGTACCAGCTCCGCCCCCGCGTCCCACAGGATCCGCTTCCTGCGGGACCCGTCGACCTTCAGGGCGTCGGGCGCCTGACGAGCGATGCCGGTGACGGCCGGCTGGCAGTAGGGGACACGGCACTCGACCGCGTGCGCCATGGAGAGGTGGTCGAGTTTGCGCAGGTTGAGACTCGGCAGCTTGTGGAGCCGGTCGAAGTCCAGGATCCGCTCCAGCCGGGAGGGGCCGGCCCGGCCCAGCAGGTCCAGGGCCCGCTGCCTGCTGGTTCCGCCGGTTTCCAGCAGGCGGCGGTATTCGGGTGTGTAGAGCCGCCGGTACTCCGCCTCGGGGACGATCGACAGCCGGTCGAGGTAGCGCGCCGGCCACTCCTGGGTGTCCGCGGCGAGGGCGGTGCTGTACCGGCGGTAGCCGCCGAACTGCTCGTCCGCCCCGTCGCCGACGAAGCAGACCCTGAATCCGCTCTTCGAGATCTCCCGGAACAGCGCGTACGCGCTCAGGGCGTGCGGGGTGGCGTTCGGTACGCCCAGGGCCGCCACCATGTCCGGCACGAGTCGGGGCAGTTCGGCCTCCCTGATCTCGACCACTTCGAGCGGGATGCCCGCGTAGGCCGCGGCTTCCCGTGCGAAGAACGTCTCGTCGGACGGGTGGCTGCCTTCGTGGGCCACGTGGAAGCCGGTCACGTCCGAGCGGCGCTGACCGAGCAGGGTGGCGAGGACACTCGAGTCCAGTCCGCCCGAGACCTGCACGGCGATGGGTGCGGACTGCAGCGACATCTGCGCCACCTCCGCGGTCAGCAGGTCGCGCAGCTGCCGCGGGGTGATCTCCGCGTGCTCGGCCCCCCCGTCCGCCGCCGGCGGCACGGCCTGCGCCGGGTACCGGTCGACGGAGGTGCGGCCGTCACAGACCAGTCGCTCCCCCGGACCGAGTGACGAGACGCCGGCGTACCAGGACGTCCCGTTGGGCAGGCACTGCCAGTTCAGGTAGTCGTCGACGGCGAACGCGTCGATGTCGAGGGGTTCGCGCACCATGGCGGTGAGGCCGGGCAGTTCGGAGGAGAAGACGACGCCGCGGCCGGAGGCCGTGTAGTAGACGCTCTTGATCGCGAGGGGGTCGCACCACAGCTTCAGCACCGGTTCGCGGCGCAGGTCCACCACGGCGATGGTGAACATGCCCTCCAGCCGGTGCACGAAGCGGTCGCCGTGGAGTTCGTAGTACGGCAGGAGGACGGAGCCGTCGGAGTCACCCTCGACATGTATGCCGTGACCGCGGAGTTCGTCCCTGATGGCGCGGAAGTTGTAGACCTCGCCGTTGAAGACCAGGTGGACGGAACGGTCGGCGTTGCTGAACGGCTGACAGCCGTGGTCGGGGTCCTGGATGGACAGCCGGTTGCATCCCAGGCCCCAGTTCTCTCCTGTGACGTGGCGCTGGACATCCGGTCCGCCCGGCAGCTGGGCGTCCCGCGCGGCGTGCAGTGCGGACGCGTCCAGCTCACGTCCGAAGTAGCCGTAGATCCGGCACATCTGCGTCTTCCCTACCCGTCAGGCCGACTTGTTGTTCTCGCCCAGGGGGGCGGTCCGCCCGGACGCCCACTGCCGCAGTGGCAGCGCGTGCTCGGCCGCGCGTCGTGCCTCCAGCGCGGCCAGCACGTCGCGCAGCGGGGGGAGGCCGTCCTCCGCCTCCCGCGCACGGAAGCAGTACTCGTTCGAGATCTCGGCGTTCCAGCTCATGGACTCGTGCAGTTCCGCCTTCAGCAGGGCGAGGAACTCCGCCCGGCCGACGAACGCCTCGGCCTCGTCGCGGGCCAGGCGGATCTCCGCGAAGGCCAGGTCGATGAGGTCGAGCCACTCCAGCACCGCGCCGGGCGCGTCGGACGCGCTGCCGGGGCCGTAGGAGTACAGGTGCCGGAACCGTTCGGTGAGCCCGGACAGGCGGGCGGGAAGCCGGGACAGGAAGCGTGCCAGGTACTTCGGATTGCGGTTGGTGTTGCCGTACACGTGTGTCAGACCGCGGAAGGTGTCGGCCCCGAGCTTGCGGGCCGCGACGAGTGCGGACTCGTGGTCGCCCTGCGCCCACATCCCGGCCAGGTCCCGGAAGTCGGGGTAACTGCCCACGGCGGTACGGAAGGCCGTGTACGCGATCTCGCCGGGGCGCAGGGCTTCGGCGATCTTCTCGAACGCGGCGGCGTTCGTCAGCGGGACGGCGTAGCTGAGCCGGGACAGCAGCCTGAAGTCCACGGCCGAGGCGGAGAAGCTCGACGACTTGCGGGCCCGGGTCCGCATGTACCGGTACAGGTTCGCGTGCGCGTCGAGCATGTCGGTGATTTCCTGGACCGTCCAGTACTCGACGTCCACGCCGAGCAGGCTCTGCGGAAGGTAGTCGAAGCTGGCCTTCACCCGGTCGCCGCTGGTGTAGTACCGCATGTGCGCACCGCGCGGAAAGGTGCCGCGGTGGAACCTGTCGTCCTTCGACTCCGCGACGACGCAGAAGTCGAAGTCCGAGGACGGCGTGCCCGAGCCGTCCACCAGCGAGCCGGACAGCAGGAGAACGTCGCTCTCGACCAGATGGATCTTGGCGAGTACGGCTTCCTCGTCGAAGTCGTCGATGCCTGGAACGGGGGCGATGTGGCTGCGGAAGGACGGCATGGCCAGTTCAGCTCTTCTCTGCGGGGGCGGGCTGTCGTCGGGTGTCTGCGCGGCGGGCCTCACAGCAGCGTCACCCGCCGGTCGAGCAGGGCGAGGGCCCCGTTGGCGGTCCACAGGCGGTCGTTGGCGTAGTTGAGGGCGGCGGACCGCAGGTCGCGGAAGGTCCGTTCGAGCGGGATCGGGGAGTCGCCGCTGTAACCGAGCGAGAGGCCGGCCAGCTGGACCATCCGGTCCACTGCCCGGAACGACAGCTCGGACGCGGCGAGTTTCAGGGTGTTGACGTGGATCTGCGCCGCGGGCGTGTCCATCCTGCGGCCCGCTTCCCGCGCGGTGTCCATCTCCTCACGGACCCGGTGCAGACACGCGCTGACCAGGTCCAGGTCGAAGCGGATCCGGGCGATGCGCTCACGCACCAGCGGCGAGGTGAGATCGGTCCGCCCGTCCCGGGCCAGGTGCCGTACCAGGTCGGCGAACGCCTGCCGTGCCGCGCCCAGCCAGCAGGCGCTCCAGCCCAGGTGGCCCACGGGGATCATGCTGTCCACGGCCACCTCGCGGAAGTGACCCGGCTCGCCGACGATCTGATCGGTGTCCACCAGGCCCGACAGGTGGATCGGCCCGCTGTGCGTGCCCCGCATCCCCAGCGGGTTCCACACCCCGGTCGGCCGGACGGTCAGCTCGGCGCGGTCCGCGTACACCAGCGACACGGAGTGCTCCGCCGATGCCTCGTCGGCCCGCATGGTGATCAGGTAGCCGTCGGCGTGGGCGCCGCCGGTGCAGACGGGGGCGTGCCGGCGCAGGACCAGCTTCCCGTCGTCCGCCGGATCCGCGGGGTCGCCCGCGGTCAGCGGCTCACGGGCCGACATCAGGTGGCCCCCCTTGCCGGACTCCGTGGTGACCGACCCGAGGTAGACCTTGCCCGCGGCCACCTGCGGCAGGAGGCGCCGCCTGAGCCTGGTGCCGCCGTGCCGCACCAGGACGTCGACCTGCTGGCAGTGCATCGCCCAGATCATGGCGGTGGACACGCAGGCACCCGCGAGCGCCTGCGCGACGCTCACCAGCCCGCCGAGGTCGCCGCCCATCCCGCCGTACTCGGCCGGTACCAGATAGCCGAGGTAGCCGTTGTTCCGCAGCGCGGCCAGCCCCTCGGCCGGGAAGCGCGCCTGCCGGTCCACCTGCGCCGCGTACCGGCGCAGCAGTGCGAGGAGTTCGGCAGGCACGTCCGGCCGGTGCGACGCACCGGGGCCGGCGCCGGGCCCGGCACCCGGCGGGCCGTCGACCAGAGACGCAGTCATCGTTCATACCTCCTGGGATCGCAGTTCGAGCCTTCGGGCCGACAGGACCCGGCCGTCGTCGACGACCACCTCCACCGGCGCGGGCCGGCCGAGGAAACCCACCAGGCTCGCCGTCAGTCCGTAGGCTCCGACGTTCGGCACCGCCAGGACCTGTCCGGGGCGGGGGGACGCGAGGTCGACCGCGGTGCCCAGCACGTCGAGCGGCGTGCACAGCGGGCCGACCACGGTGCTCGTGACCGTCGCTGCGGCCCGCTCCGCCCCGGGCCCGGCCTCGCTGCCGGCCGCGTCGAGCGGGAAGGGCTCGATCCCGGGCGCACGCAGCCGGCCGATCCCCGTCATCCCGCCCAGGGCGTTGACCCCGGCGTCCAGCACGGTGAACGTGCGTCCGCCGGACTGCTTGACGTCGACGACGGTGGTGAGCAGGGTGCCGGCGGTGGCGGTCAGGTACCGGCCGGACTCGAAGAGGATCTCCGGCCGGCCGCGCCGCCAGTCCGGGTAGTGGGTGTCGAGGGCGGTGGCGAGTCCTGCGGCCAGCTCCGGATGACGCCGAAGCGCGCCCGGCTTTCCCCACGGAGCGGGGAAGCCGCCTCCGAGGTCGAGGACCTCGGGCTGGAATCCGGCCCCGCTCATGGCGTGGGCCGCCGTCTCCAGCGCCTGCTCGAACTCCTCCAGCAGCGCTTGCGGCCGTTGCACGTTGGTCGCCGAGAAGGTGTGCGTTCCGATCGGCCGGGCCCCGCCTCGGGGGCGGAACAGCTCCGCCAGCCGACCGGCCGCGGAGGTGTCCACTCCGAACGCCGTCGGCCGGCCGGTCATGCGCAGTGATCCGCCGCTGCTGCCGCGCGGCCCGTTCAGCCGGACCAGGTACTCGGTGTCGACGCCGGCCGCGGCACCGCACCTCGCGACCCGGTCCCGGTCGGTCACCGATTCCACGGAGAACCGGCGCACGCCTGCCGCCAGGGCCTGCGCCGTCTCCTGCTCGGTCTTGCCGGGCCCCGTGTAGAGCATCCTGCCGGGGTGGTGGCCGGCGGCCAGCGCGGTCGCCAGCTCTCCCGTGGAACTCACTTCCGCGTCCAGCCCCTGCGCCGCGAGTTCCGCGACCAGCAGTGGATGCGGATTGGCCTTCACCGAGTAGAGCACACGGCTCCCGGCCGGCACGTCCGCGGTCAGCGCCCGCGCCGCCGTGCGCACCGCGCCCAGGTCGTACACGTAGAGAGGGGTGCCGAACCGGCGGGCCAAGGCCGCGAGATCCGTGGCGCGGGTGTCGTACGGCGCCGCGTCCACGGCGGGCGTGCTCATCGGCCGGTCCCCAGCGACTCGCGCAGTACGGCCTTGTCGACCTTGCCGTTCGCGGTGAGCGGCAGGGCGTCGACCACCACGCACCGGTCGGGTGTCTTGGCGGGGCCGAGGCGCCCCGCGACACCGCGCAGCACCTCGCGTTCCGTCCTGCCGGTCACCGCCCACACGGTGAGCAGGCCGTCGGGACCCGGCCGGACCGCGGCCGCCTGCCGCACTCCGGGGACATCCAGCATCGCTGTCTCCAGTTCCTGTGTACTCATGCGCCACCCCCGGCGTTTGAACACGTCGTCGTCGCGACCGACGAAGTAGAGCCGGCCGTCCTCGTCGAGTCGGCCCTGGTCCCCGGTGAAGACGGCGCGGCCCACACCGTCCGGTGCGGCGGCGAAGCGCTGCGCGGTCGCCTCCGGGGCCTGCCAGTAACCCGCCATCACATGCGGCCCGGCGGAGACGATCTGCCCCACGGTCCCCGGCGGGACCGGCCGGCCGTGATCGTCCACGACGAACACCCTGGTGCCCGGCAGGGCCCGGCCGACCGTCCCCGGATGCCCGAGGTCCTCGTCGGGGTCGGCGATCGTGATCCGCTTGCACTCGCTCATGCCGTACATGCAGACCAGGGAGGCCCCCGGGAAGGCCGTACGCAGCCGCTCCGCGTCGGCGCCGACCAGCGCGGCGCCGGTGTTGGTGAACATCCGCACCGCCGTCGGGCGCCGGTCGCGGACGGCCACCCTGGACAGCAGGGCGCCCAGGGTCGGCACCAGCGGCACCACGGTCGCTCCGGCGGCCCGCACCGCCACCAGCTCACCGGCCGACATCTCCCCCTCGGGAAACACGACCTGGGCGCCCGCCAGGGCACACAGGAACACCTGGTACAGCCCGTAGTCGAAGGACATGGGAAGCCGGTTCCACACGACGTCCTCCGGGCGGTAGTCCAGCCGCTCGGCCACCGCCCGGGCGGCGAAGACGACCGCGCGGTGCGGGCAGACGATCCCCTTGGGCCGCCCCGTGCTTCCGGAGGTGTACAGCAGGAGCGCCTCGTCATCCGGTGCGGGCCCGGTGCCGTCCGTCCCGGGTGCCGCCGCCGGTGGCAAGGGGCCGAGCAACTCGGTCTCGGGCAGAACGGGCACGGGGGCCTGTGCCGTCCGGTCATACGTGTCCGGCGCGACCATCAGCACGGGCGCGCTGTCCGTGAGCAGCCAGGAGAGTTCGTAGGAGCTGACGGCCGCCCCGGCCGGCACCAGCGAGGCTCCGACGCGTGCCGCCCCGAACAGCAGGGCCACGAACGCCCTGCCCGGCGGCAGCACGGACAGCACCCGCTCACCCGGGACCACACCCCGTGCCCTCAGGTGCCCGGCCGCCGTGTGCGCGGCCCGGGACAACTCCGCCCACGTCCAGGTGCCGGAGCCGTCCCGGACCGCCGGCCGGGGTCCGTGGCGCCCGGCCGCCCGGTCCAACAGGTCGGCCACGGTCGGGACTTCGGTGCAGACGTCGGTCATGCCGCGTCCGTCCTCTCCGGCGTCGGCACCGGCCGGATCCGGGGCGGCACGGGTGCCGCCGAGGGCGCTTCGCCGCCGGCCGGTCCGTCATACGAGTGCCGTATAGTGACTCCGCTCGCATCCGCAGACCGGAGCAGATCCCCGCCCACCGCAGGAGTTCCGTGCCGAACGTGTCCGTCCGTTCCGGGTCCGCCCTGCGTTTCGCGGCGTTCGACCTCGACGGCACTCTGCTCGCCGTGGACGGGACGTTCCGGCCCGACCTGACCCGGCGGTTCCTCGGTCTGCGCCGTCAGGGCGTCGTTCCCCTGCTCGTGACAGGCCGCACGGCCGGCTCGTTCCGGCACGTCGATCCGGACGGCGCACACCTGGGTGCGCTGGAGGACCGTGTCCTGCTGAGTGACGGCAATGTGGTGCTGAACCGTGCCACGGGCGCGCTGACCACGCTGCGCAGCCTTCCCGCGGCGGCGTTCGGCCGGTTGGCCGAGGCAGGTCTGAGCAACCTGGTCGCCGAGGTCGACGGCGCACTGGTCGCCACCTCCCGACGAGCGGCGTTGCAGTACACGCGCGGTTACGCCCTGCCGCGCTCGGAGGTCGTCGTGGAGCCCGGACTGGACCGCGCCGCCGGCACACTCACAGGTGTGACCGTGTTCGACACATGCCCCGACCTCGACGTGTTGCTGACCGGCGTACCGCACGAGATCGACCGGATCGGTGCCTTCGGTGCCGCCGTCATCCGCCCCGAAGGCACGTGCAAGGCCTCCGGGCTCGCCGAGTACCTGTCGCGTTACTGGGGGCGGTCCGGCCTCGACACGGTCGTCGCCTTCGGTGACGCCCACAACGACGGCTGCCTTCTCGGATCGGCCGCTCTGGGGGTCGCCGTGGCCGGTGCGGACGAGGTGGCCGTCCGGCACAGCGACATCCGCCTCACCGAGCCGATCGAAACCTTCCTGGCCACGTTCGAGCCGGCCCTGGTGCGCCGGGCGACGCACCAGGCGGGAAGCGTGGCGGGCGGCGGAGCCGGAGAGCCCTGTTTCGGGGCTCATGTGCGCGGACGTCCGGCCGGTGGCGACCGCTGATCCCCTACGGCGGTCAGTCGACCGCAGCCCGATCGAGAGGAAAGCTCCGTGCCGCAGGACGAAGCCCCCGCATCCCGCCCGGAAAGGCGCCTGGCCGCCCGGGTGCTCCTGCTGGACGAGGCGGACCGTCTGCTGCTGTTCGCCGGCCGCGACGACGGCGACGGGCACACCTTCTGGTACCCCGCGGGCGGGGGGTGTGAGGCGGGCGAGACCTTCGAGCAGGCCGCGGTGCGGGAGATCAGGGAGGAGACGGGACTCGCGGACGTCGCGCTCGGACCCGAGGTCTGGCGACGACGGGCCGTGGCCTCCTGGGGTGGACGGACCTACGACTGCCATGAGCGCTTCTTCCTCGCCCGGGTCGACGCCTTCGACGTCGACACGAGCGGCTTCACCCGGGACGAGCTCGACTCGGTCGTCGGCCACCGCTGGTGGACGCAGGCCGAACTGGCGCTGACCGCCGACCGGCTGGTCCCCGGCGACCTCGGGCCCCGGCTGGCGGAGCTGCTGGCCTCCGGTCCGCCCGAGCGGCCGATCGAGCTGGACACCTGAGCGGAACACGTCTGTCGGCGTCCTCATCGCCCCACCAGCTCCCGGTACGGTCCCGGAACGCCGACGAGCTCCTCGTGGCGGCCGGTCTGGGCGACCTCGCCCCGGTCCAGCACGATGATCTGGTCGGCTTCCTCGACGGCGGTGAGCCGGTGCGCGACCACCACGAGTGTGCAGCCGAGAGCCCTGAGCCGGTCGAAGATCTGCGCCTCCAGGACCGGGTCGAGCGCACTGGTCGCCTCGTCGAGGATGAGCAGCCGCGGCTTGCGCACCAGCGCCCGGGCCAGCACGATCCGC
Organism: Streptomyces sp. NPDC047841; assembly: GCF_040704085.1. NCBI lineage: Bacteria > Bacillati > Actinomycetota > Actinomycetes > Kitasatosporales > Streptomycetaceae > Streptomyces > Streptomyces sp. NPDC047841. The sequence continues at coordinate 56,785 of NZ_JBEYRP010000023.1, read as the reverse complement.
TGTCGCTGACCGCCCGACAGGCCCGTGCCCCCGGACCCGAGCAGCGTGTCGTACCCCATCGGCAGCGCCGCGACGTCCGCGTGGATGCCCGCGAGGCGGGCCGCCTCCTCGATGTCGGCCTCCGAGACACGTGTGCCACCCCAGGAGATGTTCTCGCGGATCGTGCCGGAGAACAGCCTGGCGTCCTGCGTCACGAAGGCGATGGTCCGCCGGTACGACGTGGCGTCGGCGGACGCGAGGTCCTGCCCGTCCACCAGCACCCGGCCGGCGGTCGGCCGGTGCAGTCCGGCCAGCAGGAGCGCGCAGGAGGACTTGCCCGACCCGGAGGCGCCCAGCACCGTCGTGAAGCTGCCGCACGGGACCTTGAGGGAGACGTCCCGCAGCACCGTGTGTCCGCTCTGGTAGGCGAAGGACACCTCCTCCAGCTCCAGCGCGCCGGCCACGTCGAGGACCGCGTCGGAGCCCCGCCGTTCCGCGGGCGACTGCATGATGTCGCCGAGCCTCGACAGCGAGGCCCCGAGGCCGGAGACCTGGAGTCCCACCTGGACCAGATTGGCCAGCGGTACCAGCAGGCCCATGGCCAGCACGCTGAAGGCGAGCACCTTGCCCGGGGAGAGCGCTCCGGCGGCGATGCGGAGCGATCCCGCGGCGAGGATCACCAGGGGCGCGGCCGTCTGGAGCGCGGCGCTCAGGGAGGTGGTCAGCGCGAGCAACCGCCGGCTGCGGAAACGGGTGTTGAGCTCCCCGGCGAGCGAGTGGCTCCAGCGTTGCCCCGCCGGTCCCTCGACACCGGCCGACTTCAGTGTCGGCATGCCGTCGAGGATCTCGAAGAGTTCCGCCTCGGCCCGTGACCTGCTCTCCAGGGCGTCCGCGCTGGCGTACTCCTGGCTGCGCCAGGACCCCACGAGGAGCAGCACCTGCAGCACGGCCATCGCCATGACCAGGGAGGCCAGCAGCGGGTCGGCCAGCAGGAGCAGAACCATGTAGACGAGGATCAGGACGCCGTCGAAGACGCTGATGAAGGCGGACACCGAGAGCACCTGGCGGACGGCGGAGCTCGTCCGGACACGTTGCAGCAGGTCGCCGGAGCTGCGGCTGGTGAAGAACTCGTAGGGCAGCGCGAACAGCCGGTCGAGGATGCCGAGTGTGACGGTCTCGTCCACCACTGTCTGGATCGCGAGGAAGGACATGGACCGCACGAACTGCAGAACGAAGAAGGACCCGGCGAGTACCACCAGCCCCAGCCAGAGGAGGGCGGCTCCGTGGAGGTGCCGGCCTGGTGTCACCCGGTCGACGACGTTCTGGACGGCCAGCGGGGTGGCCAGGTTGAACAGCAGGAGCAGGAGCGAGGAGACGGTGAACGGCAGCCAGCGGGGGCTGCGCGGCAGGAAGAGGCGGAGGTACTGCCACGGGCTGTCCGTCCGCGCTCCCGTACGTCCGGCCGGTACCGGTGTGGACAGTCCGGGCCGGACGAGCAGGGCCACGCCGGTGAAGGCGTCGCCGACCGCCGACAGGGTCATCCGGCGGCGTCCGTGCGCGGGGTCGACCAGGTAGACGGTGTCCCCGGTCACCCGTTCCAGTACGACGAAGTGGTTGAAGTTCCAGAACAGGATGCTGCCGCGGGGCAGTTCGCGCAGTGCTTCCAGGCGCACCTGCACGCCGCGGCTCTGGAAGCCGTGGCTGCGGGCGACGTCCAGGAGCCTGCGGGCCGTGACACCGTCCCGTCCCGTGGCGGTGGCACGGCGCAGCTCGGTCATCGGGACCTCTAGGCCGTGCAGGGCGAAGACCATGGACAGCACGGCCGCGCCGCAGTCGCTGGTCTGGGCCTGCAGCCGAACCGGCACCCTTCGCCCGCGCGACCCGGCGAGGCGGTCGCGGACGGGAGTGCGTGGCCGGCGGTCCGCGGCGCGGTCGCCGGTGCGGGTGAGGAACCACTGCCTGGTCGTCACCGGCGCCCCGTATTCGGTGCCGGCGCCGCGAGCCGCCATCGCCTGCCGCCTGAACCGCGGTGCGGTCGCCCCGCGTGAGGGGCGGCGCTGTCCGGCGTCCGAGGCGGAGGTCTCGGCTGCCGCCGTGGCCTGCGGCACGGCGGCGGTGTCGGTCGCGGAGCCGCCGGGGGGCCGGGATTCCGTGGGGGTCATCACAAGTTCCCTTCAGTGACCACTGGCTGACACGCCTGGCGGTGCAGTGCCTCGGTGAACGCGTCCGCGTCGGCCGCCGTGTGGTCACGGGGGTCGAAGCGGACGCTGACGCCCGTGCGCCGGGGGAAGTCGCCGACGGCGAGGTCCAGTCCGTCGGAGCCGTAGTCGATCCGTGGCGCGAAGGCGTGGTCGGTGACGACGACGCCGCCGGGCAGCGAGGTGACCTCTGGCGCGGCGTTGTCGCCGGACCGGGCGTTGACCGCGTGGCGGGGACGGCCGGCGGGGCGAGGGCGCCCGGCCGCCACCAGGTCGGCCTCCGTGATGTGGCGGTGCCGCATCGTCTGGAGGATCTCCGCCTTCAATCCGTGCAGGACCCGTCCGGGATCCTCGCAACGCGGGATGCGCAGCGGCAGCGAGATCGCCCACTTGCCCATGAGATCCGCCTCGTCGGTGCCCCGGGTGTCCATCGGCAGGGTCAGATCGATGGACGTCCTGGGCGAGCGGCGGAACACCTCCGCCGCGAAGCAGGCGAGCAGCCACTGGAACATGGACGCGCCGGCCCGCCGGCAGTGGTCGCGTAGGACGTCGAGCGTGGGCCCGCTCAGCGAGAAGTACCGGGTCAGTGCGGGTTGCGGCGCCTCCGCCCCGGTCGCGTCGGGCGGTCCGCCCGGTGCGGCCTCGGCGATGGCGCCGAACTTCTTCTCCCAGTAGGCCCTGTTGACTGTCGAGGAGCGTCCGTCGAACCTGTCGCGCTGGCGTCGGACGGCGCCCAGCAGATCGCCGGCGGAGCGGACGGCGGGGAGTCTGCCGCCCGCTTCCACCGCGCGGGCGTAGTGGTCCCACAGGTCACGCACGAAGACCGAGCGGGCCCGGCCGTCGGTGGTGAGCCTCGGGAGGTCCGCCAGGAAGACGTGCAGTTCGGGTGAGCAGCGCAGCAGGCGGAAGCGGAAGGGCCATTGCTCGGCCAGGTTCCACGGGGTGAGCAGGTCGGCCTGGCGCAGCTTGGCCACGAACGCGGCGAACTGGTCCTCGGACCGGGCGTTCACCTGTGTGAGGGTGAGCAGACCGGTCATCGGGGGCGGTTCGCGCAGCAGTTGTGCGGGGTGCCCGTCGGCGTCCTCCACGATGCGCAGGCGCAGGGCGTCATGACGGAGTGTCATCGCGTGCAGGGCGGTGGCGAACGCCGTCACGTCCAACGGGCCGTCGATCCGGCAGGAGACCGGCAGCGAGAGCGACGTCCGCTCGCCCCTGCGTTCCCGCCAGTACTGCTGCTCCTGCCCGTACGAGAGGACGTGTGCCTTCTCGGTCGTGTCGTGTCCCATCGTGTCTTCCATCTCCGTGCGAGGACGCCTGCGGGCGCGGGGTCCCGGCGGACGGGCGGTGCCCGGACGGGGTGTCAGCCCCCGCCCGGGCACCGCATGCCGACGCAGGGCGTCAGATGCAGGCGGACGGAACGAGAACGCCCGAGCTCGAGCCGCCGACGATGCCGTCGAGCGCGCTGTCGTCGAGCTCCGCGATGTCCAGGACCTCGAAGGTGACCTCGTTGTTCGTGATCATGATTACTCCTCTCAGAGATGGGTGTGACTGTGCACTCAGCACCGTGACAGCTCGCCACGGCGTTTGTGACACGTTTATAGACTGGGAGAGTCAAGAAACTTTGTCAACCCACTGGACGCGCCTTCACCCGGAGTGCAGAATCATGGTCGGCCGGGAGCGACTTCCCTCTGGGCCAAGGCGTTCGGGCGTCTGGGACGTCCGCGTGCGAGGCCGTCGGATCCCGCGGCGGCAGGAACGGAGACGTAACCATGAGTGGAAACAGCCGGGCGCCGGCGACCACCGCCGGCGCGTGTGCGGGGACGTGACCCGCGATGGCCTTCGACCTGCACACGCACCACAACCGCTGCGGTCACGCCGACGGCTCGTTGCGCGACTACGTCGAGGCAGCGCTCGCAGCCGGCCTGGAGACCATCGGATTCTCCGACCACTCCCCCTTCTTCGGCGAACCCGAGGACCACCACAGACCGTGGGTGGCCATGGCGAAGTCGGAGTTCCGGCGCTACCTGGCCGAGGCGGCGGCCCTCCGCGAGGAGTACCGGGACCGGATCGAGATCCTGATCGGTGTCGAATCCGACTTCTTCCCCGAGCACACCGGCGTCTACGGTTCGGTGTACGCGAACACCGACCTCGACTATGTGATCGGCTCGGTTCACGTCCTCGGCGAGCTGGACATCTTTCATCCGGACCGCTGGCGCGACACCTCCGAGGAATTCCTGCTCCAAGAAAAAGAGCGGTACTGCGATCTGGTGGCCGCATCCGCCCGCTCGGGGCTTTTCGATATCCTCGGTCATATCGACGCCCTCCGTGGCAACTGTCCCGAACTCGGCGCGATAAAAACCCCTGCCGTGGAGCGGATGCTGCGGGCGATCGCCGAGTCCGACGTCGTGGTGGAAGTGAACACGTCCGGAAACACCAAGCTGTGCGGCGGCTGGTATCCGGACGAGGACCTGCTCGACCGGGCCCGCCACCACGGCATCCGGCTCACGTTCGGGTCCGACGCACACACACCCGCCCGGGTCGGCGAGGACCACGAGAAGGTCCGGGCACACCTGAGGAGTCTGGGCTACCGGGAGTGGTGGGTCTTCGAACGGCGCAAGCCCAGGCGGGTCCCCCTGTGAGGACCGCCGGATCCCTCTTGTCCGCGGCCGGCCCCTTCCCGGCCGCGGCCCGAAACGCATCGAATCGAGGTACGTGAAGTGGTGAACCAGTCCATCCGAGTCGCCCTGGCGGGCGCGGGATCGTGCGCATCGAGTTTCGTACAGGCCGTGACGCTGGCCCACCGCTCCGCCGGCACCCCCCTGCCGGGCGTCATGCACGAGCGGATCGGCGGCTACGCACTGGCCGACGTCACGTTCGTCCAGGCCTTCGAGGCCGACGCCAACAAGGTGGGCCGGGATCTGGCGGACGCCCTGCGCCAGGCGCCCACGGCCGCCGTCCACCACCTGGAGGTGCCGCCCCTCGGTGTCGTCGTGCAGGCGGGTCCGGCACTCGACGGCATCGCCGGACGGCTGGCCGAGACGGTCAGCGTCCACCCCGACTGCGCGGACGTCACCGCGGAGGACGTCACCGCCGCACTGCGCGGCGCACGCGCCGACGTTCTGGTGTGCTTCCTGCCGACCGGCGCCACAGAGGCGGTACACACCTATGCCCGCGCCTGCGCCGCGGCGGGCGTGGCGTTCGTCAACGCCACGCCCGAACTGGTCGCCAACAACCCGGAGCTGTCCGCGCTCTTCGCCGAGCGCGGGGTGCCGCTGCTCGGCGACGACCTGCGCAGTCACCTGGGCGCGACGACCCTGCACACCGCGCTCCTGGAGCTGCTGATGAGCCGGGGTCTGCGGGTGAAGGACACCTACCAGCTCAACGTCGGCGGCAACACCGACTTCCTCAACCTCTCCGACCCGGCGCGCTCGGCCAGCAAGCAGGCCTCGAAGCGCAGGGCGCTGACCAGCGCCGGCATCGACGCCAGCGAGGTGGCCGCGGGGCCCAACGGCTACGTGAAGTACCTCGGTGACCGGAAGGTGTGCTTCCTGCGCATCGAGGCCGAGTCCATCCTGGACGCACCCGTGGCCATGGAGGTCCGGCTGGAGGTCGAGGACAGCCCCAACGCCGCCGCCGTGATCGCCAACGCGGTCCGGGTGGCCAAGTCCGCCGCCGACCAGGGCCTCACCGGCGTGATCGACCCGGTCTGCGCCTTCCTGTTCAAGAGCCCCCGGGTCGGCCTGCCCGAGTCGGAGGGGCTCAGCGCCTTCCAGGGCTTCGTCAGCCGCGCCGCCGCCGCGGCCTCGGCACCGGAGTGGCACGGACACCGGGAGGCCCGCCCGCTCCTCGCCTCCGCCCGGCAGGAGGTGGCCTGACCATGGACCGGGTCCAGATCATCGAGGCCGTCCGCGAGTGCGTCACCGAGCTGATCGGCACGACGGCGTTCTCGGACGGTGACCTGCTCGCCGACCACGGGCTGGACTCCCTCGCCGGCGTCGAACTGACCCTCAACCTGGAGGACAGGTTCGACATCACCTTCGGCGACGACGAGCTCTCCTTCGAGCACTTCTCCAAGGTCGAGACCATCGTCGGCCTCATCGAGGCGAAGCTCGGCCGGACCGTTCCGAGCTGACCGTCCGGTCCGCCCCGCCGCCCGGCGCACCGATCCCGTACACGTCCGGGGGCCGCGCCTTCGACGTTTCCGCACACCCACTTCTGGTCATCACAGGGAGAGAGCCCATGCTGTCGATCGAACGCGACGTACGGTCCGTCGAGGACCTGCCCTACGAACTGGTGGAACGCAAGGGCGTAGGCCACCCGGACACCATGTGTGACGCCATCGCGGAACGCATGTCCCGCTACTACTCCCTGTACTGCCTCCAGGAGTTCGGCGGAGTGGCCCACCACTGGTTCGACAAGGTGACGCTGTACGGCGGCGGGGCGGACATCGACTACGGACGGGGCGAACTCACCTCGCCGTACCGGGTGAAGGTCTTCGGCAAAGCGGCCTTCCGGGTCGGCACCGCCGAGATCCCCGTCCGGGACCTGATGTTCCGTGCCGCCGCCGACGTGCTGCGGGAGGTCACGACGGGGTTCGACGCCACGCGTCATCTGGTGGTCGAGCTCGGCGTGGTGGACCACCAGGGCTCGGGGCGCGGCCGCTCGCGCTACCAGCCCGCCGGCCCCGAGGACCTGGTACCGCTCCGGTCGGGCGGACTGGTCTCCAACGACACCAACCTGCTGCACGGCTACGCCCCGCTGTCCCGTCTCGAGAGCGCGGTCCTGGGACTGGAGAACCTCGTCAACGGCCCGGAGTTCAAGCGGCGCCACCCCGACACCGGGTGGGACGTGAAGGTGTTCGGCAGCCGCAGGCAGGACACCTTCAGCCTGGTGGTCAACATGCCGTTCCTCGCCGCTCACATCGACTCGATGGACCGGTACTGGGCGCGCAAGGCGGCGATCCAGACCGAGCTGGAGACGTTCGTGCGCGAGTCGGGCATCGCCGACTTCCGGATGCTGATGAACGCCACCGACCGCAACGGCCGTCCCTATCTCACGGCGCTCGGCTCCGTGGCGGACACCGGTGACGTGGGTGTGGTCGGTCGCGGCAACCGGGTCAACGGCCTCATCACCCCGATGCGTCCGATGAGCATCGAGGCACCCGCGGGCAAGAACCCGCTGGACCACACGGGCAAGATCTACAACGTGATGGCCATGCGGCTGGCCCAGCAGGTGCACGAGAAGTTCGGCGGCCCGACCCAGGTGCACATCTTCACCTCGAAGGAGGCCCCGCTGGAGCGTCCGGACGAAGTCGTGGTGACGGCCGCCGACGCCGACGAGGCCGCGGTGAAGGCCCTGGTGGAGTCCGCGGTCGCGGGCACGGACGACCTGACGGCCGAGCTGATCGAGAAGGGCGTCACCCTGTGGTGAGCGGGCAGCGGGTGCGGGCCCTCGCCGCTGAGGCGCGCCGCACCGGTTCGCGCCGTGACACCGGCCCCCTGACGGCGCCGGCGCCGGACGGCGGCACCCACTTCGTGACACTGGTCAAACCCGAGGTGCTGGCGGCCGACGACGTGGCCGACGCGATGGCGGAGACCGCGCGGGTGCTCGGCGAGGCGGAGACGGCCATCCTGCGCTGCGCGGTGATGCCGGCGAAGGACTTCGGCCGGCGCGGTCACCTGTTTCTGCACTATCCCCGTCTGCACCGGGTCGCCACCGACGGGGAGCGCGCCCTGTGCTCCGGCGCGCGCCGGGCACTTCGCGCCCTCGCCTCGTCGGTGGCGGCGGACGGCGTCCTGAGCGCGTTCGAGGCGATGACGTTCGACCCGGACCTGACTCCGGCCGTACTGGAGGACCGCTGCCGCGTGGCGGGAGTCCACAAACTCGGCTCCGGCTCGTACGCCTCGGTCATCGAGACGGACCGGCGCCGGCTCGTCGTGCTGAACGGTTTCCTGCCCGCGCTGTACACGGGTTACCTGGCCTCTTCGACCTTCGTGGGCATTCTCGAGTGCCACAGCCGCGAGGAGATCGCCGCACTGCGCTCCGGGCTCCTGGGCGCGCTGCATCCCGCCGAGGCCGCTCCGGGTTCCCTGCGGGGCGCGCTGGGCGCGTTCGCCCGGCAGCGGCACGGGCTCTCCCTTTCGGAGGGCCGCAACGGTGTCCACCTGTCCGCCGGACACCTGGAGGGCATGTTCCAGGCGTGGCGCTACTTCGGCGCGGCGGACGGACAGGGCATCGAGGACACCCCGTTCGGACGGTCGCTGACCGGGAGCGGCGTGCAGAAGGACTTCCTCACCGGGTTGCTGTCCGATCACAACCTCGTCACCGAGGACGGGGAAACGGTGTCCCCGCACGGCGCCACCGAGAACCTCTCCCGCGGGGAAGCCGCCGGCCTGCTGCGCCGGTGGGCTGCCGAGGGAAGGAACTCCCGGTCATGAGCGGTCGTCTGGCCGGACTCGCCGGCCGTACAGCGGTGGTGACCGGAGGAGCGCAGGGCATCGGCGCCGCGGTCGTCGAACGCCTGTGTGCCGAGGGCTGCCGTGTCGTGATCCTCGACAAGGACCCCGCTCACGGCCGGACCCTGGTGGACGGCCTGCGGCAGCAGGGCCACACCGTGCGGCTGGCGGTCGGCGACGTGACGGATGCCGCGGCGGTGAGGACGGCTTTCGCGGGCGTGCCGGCCCACTGGTCACCACCGACCCTCCTGGTGAACCTCGCCGCCGGCTTCGTCTTCAAGGGGCTGGAGGCGACCGCGGCCGACTGGCGCGCGGTGCTCGATCCCACGATCGTCGGCCTCTCCCTGGTCACCCGGTCGTTCGTCGCCGGCCTGCCCGAACGCGACGCGGACGCCGCCATCGTGAACATGGCGTCGATCTCCGCACACATAGCGCAGGAGGGGTATCTGACCTACAACAGCAGCAAGGCGGCCGTCCTGGGGCTCACCCGGTGCCTGGCGCAGGAGCTGGCTCCCCGGGGGGTCAGGGTCAACTCCGTGAGTCCGGGGACCGTGTGGAACGCGAACAACGAGCGCTACCACCGCGAGGCGCTCGGACTCGACCGGGCGGCGGCCGAGGCGGCTCCCGAGCACGGGGGCAAGTTCCTGCTCGGGCGTTTCGCGGACCCGGCCGAGGTCGCGGCACCCATCGCCTTCCTCCTGTCCGCGGAGGCGAGCTTCATCACGGGGACCGACCTCGCGGTCGACGGCGGATATCTGGCGGTCTGAGCGACCGGCTTCAGGCACGGAACGCGGCTCGCGGACCCGCACCCCGCCGACGCACCGTGTTCCGGCAACTGGGACGCACACCTGTGGAGATGTGATGAACGTAGAGAGAATCGCGGCCGACGCCGGCGAGGGCAAGGCCGTCCGCTACCTGAAGGTCCGGGACCATACGCTCAAGGTGGTGACGGACTCGGTCGAGGCCGACGGCCTGGTGACGGAGACCTTCTGCCCGTGGGGCATGCTCGACGTCGTCGAGACAGCCGAGGTGGACCGGCCCGGCCTGACCATCGTCGATTCCGTCCACGACGCGGACGGCATCGACGGCCTGCTGGAGCGGACGGCCGCGACGACCGCTGCGGGCGAGTACGAGCTGACCCGCGGCTACCGGCTCCCCCGGTACGACGGCGAAGGCCACTCGGTGTTCGTCCTCCAGGACGTGCACTCCGACGAACGGGCGGCGCTGATCCGTACCGAGGACCGCATCACCATCGTGCGTCCCGCCTCCACCCTGGGCGACCGGTGGCTCACCCGCGTCATCCGCGACATCGCCACCCGGATCGCCAAGGCCGAGGGGGCGCTGATCCTGCACTCCTCGGCGTTCGCGTACGAGGACGGCGCCTATCTGGTGATCGGCGACTCCGGAGCCGGAAAGTCCACGACGGCGATCGCCCTCGCCAGGCTGCTCCCGTCGGCCGGCTGGATGGGCAACGACCGGATGCACCTCGACCGGCGGGACGGCGGCTACCGGGTGACCGCCTGTCCCCTGCCGCTCGCCGTCAACAAGGGGTCGCTCGACGTCATGGGTGTCACCGGGTTCGAGAGCTGGCCGGTGCGGGCGGGTCTTCCGAAGCCGGGATCGGACTGGGACCAGTTCCAGGGCGAGGACAAACTCAAGCTCAGCTCCCGCGAGGTCAGGGAGCACCTGGGTGTGCGCGTCGTTCCGAGCATGCCGCTCGCCGGCGTCATCCTCCCCCGGGTCGATCTCCAGGCGGAATACTCGCTCGAACCCTCGGCGCCGGACCACACCGCCGAGGTCGTGACGAGGAACTGCTTCTCCCTCGACGACAACCTGTTCGGCGAGAACTGGCTGCGGGTGGCTGTGGAGCAGCGCGTCGAACCGCCCTCGGTCACCGGCTTCCTGGAGCACATCGCCCGGCTCCCCGTGCTGCGCGCGACCGTGGGCGGCCCCGCCGACGTCGCAAGGCTGGCGGAGGACTTCCGCGCCCTGGTCGGGGAACGCCCGGCCGCCGACGCGTACACCCGTCCGTTCGCAGACGCGGAGGTGTGAGCAGCACGATGGACACGGACGCCAGGACACGCACACACACGGTGCGTTCACCCTTCGCAACGACCGGCCTCACGTGCACACCGGCGGTGGCGGAGAGCGTACGGCGACTCGCGGCGCCCTATCTGACCGTCGAACCCGGCGCGCCGGCTCCGGGCACCTGGGAGGTGATCGCGGGCGCGACGCCCCCCGCGGGCTGCGTCGCGGAGTCGGTCACGGCACAGGGCGAGTCGACCGTCGAGTACATGGTCGACCACCATCACCGGGCCCTCTTCCACGTCGCGCCGGAAGGCGACTCGTGGGTCACGCAGTCCCTCCTGCGCGCCACGCGCGCGATCCACCGCTCGGCCGCGAACCGTCAAGGTGTCCTGTTCCTCCACGCGGGACTGGTCGAGCTGAACGGCAGGGGGGTGGCCCTCCTCGGCGGCAGCCGGGCCGGCAAGACCTCTTTCATCATGGCCAGCGTGCTGAACGGCTCCGGCACCATGGTGTGCAACGACGACGTGAGCCTGACGGCGGACCGTGACGGGGACGGCGTCACCGGCACCGGATGGCCCCGGTCCATCTCGGTACGCCTGGACACCCTCGACCTGCTCTTCGGTCGGGGCCGGGCGGACACGATCCGGTCCTCGCTGACGCATCCGGCCAACCAGACGCTGCTGAGCCTGCGCGAATCCGGCGTCGAACCGCACGGCACGGCTCTCCTGTACCCCTGGGAGTACGCGGACCTCATGAACACACGGATCGGGTCGGCCACCAAGGTCGAGGCGATCGTGCACCTCAGTCTCGCCGACAGCCCCTCGGAGGCCGGCATGGTGCCGGTGACGGGCTCACAGCGCGCGGCCCTGCTGGACAAACGCGTTCTCAGGCTTCCGAACAAGCACCTCAACATCTTCGGCCACGAACCCGACCCCGACCGCTCGCAGCGCACACGCAGCGCTTTGCAGAACCTGCCGACCTTCGCATTCCGTTACGCGTTCCGTGACGTCCGGAAAGAGGTCGACCATCTCGCAGGCCGTCTGGCCGAGCATTTCCCCTCCGACTGACGTGAACGATTCTTCCCGACGGGACTCAGAAAAGGACGTGTGGAGACCGATGCAGCACCAGCGTCTCATCATCACGGGGGCGAGCGGTACCGGGACCACCACGCTGGGCCGCGCCCTGGCGTCCCTGCTGGCCGTACCCCACGCGGACGTCGATGACTACCTGTGGCTGCCGACCTCTCCGCCGTACACGCACAAACGGTCCATCGCCGAACGGATCAGGCTGATGGAAGCGGTGTTCGTACCGCGCGACTCCTGGGTCCTCTCGGGCTCTCTCAGGGGGTGGGGGGACGGCATCGCCGGCCGGGCCGACGGTGTCGTCTTCCTCTCCCTCGACGCCGACACCCGCATGGACCGGCTGAGGCGCCGCGAAGTCGTCAGGTACGGCGACACGATCGCACCCGGCGGTGACAACGAGGCGGCCCACCGGGCCTTTCTGCGCTGGGCCCAGGAGTACGACGGCAGTGCGCTCGTGAACCGCCGCAGGGACAGGGACGAGAAGTGGCTCGCGGGGCTCTCGTGCCCGGTTCTCACCCTGCGCAGCTCGGAGCCGGTGACACGGCTGGTCGACAGGGTGACGGACTGGCTCGACGGCATGAACGCCCCGAAGGGGCGACGCTCGTGACCGGCTCGCCGCCGATCGACATCCCGCGGGCCATGGCGGCCATCGAGGACGGGCTGGCGGAAAGACTGGACGGCAGAGGTGTCAATTCCTCCTACCGCGTCGGTCTCCGGGGCCGGCTCTTCTCGGTGAAGGTCCACTGCGCGGACCGGTCGTCGGACCTGGAGCTCCGGCGCATCCTGCGTGTGGACGCGGCCCTGGGGGGAACCGCCTGGTACCCCCGGGTCATCGACATAGGGCTGCACACCGCCGCACACCCCAGGCTGGTGGTGATACGCCCGTTCGCGCCGGGAGCGCCGCCGACCGGTGTCCGCCGGCACATCGGCCCGTTGACGGACGTGCTGGCGGACTTGGCCCTTCGCGCGAAGGAGCTGACCGTCATGGACGACCTCACAGGGGACTACGCGTCACCCTGGCTCGACGACCGGGAGAACGAACAGCGCGGGACGGCACGGTTGCTGAAGGGCCGCCCGGCCGTGCCCGCCCGGGCGGCCGAGGACCACCTTGCCGAACTGTGCGCCAGCGCCCGTCTGCTGACACGCCCCGGCACGGTGTTCGTGTACCACGGTGATCTGCACGGACGGAACCTCGTTCTCGGCGGCTCACGGCGCCTGACCGTGATCGACTGGGACGAGGCGGGCTTCTCCCGGCGGCCGGCGGACGCCGCCAAGGCCCTGTGGCTCTCGTGCCGCCGCGGTCGCGGTGATTTCGTGCTCGATCCCGTGGCGGTCCGGAGCTTCCTGGAGCACCTCCACCGCCGGCTGCGGACGCCGTACCCCGCGGTCGGCCACCTGGCGAGGCTCGGGGCACTCTGGTTCCTCCCCCGGCAGCACCACGTGGCACTGCTCGGCCGGCGCGACGCGCACCTCGTCTCCTGGTACCTGGACTGGGTGTCCCGGTTCTGGTCGCGGTTCGAGCGGAACCTGGCCCTTCTCACCGAGACGGCCGCGGCGCTGGCGGACGAATCCGCCAGCCGTCCGGAACCCTCGTGGCCGACCCCGGATCACACTATTTGCGACACCCCAGTCACAACAAATTGACTACCCTGGCAATTCTCGTCACCGCGCGAAAGGTCGAGCACACCGTCGAGTACACAAGGGTGCTTCCCGCGGCTCTCTCATGAGCGACAATGTGCCCCAGGCACATCCGACAGAAGGAGGACCGCGTGTCGCAGCCCGAGTCGATGGGCTCCCGTATCCGCCGTCTCCGGCGCGCAGCGGGCTTGTCACAGGAAGCCCTCGCACAGCCCATGCTGTCGACCAGCTACATCTCGCTGCTGGAAGCGGGCAAGCGCATCCCCTCCGACGAAGTGCTCCAGCAGATCGCCGAACGGCTCGGCTCCACGGTGGAATACCTCCGCGGGACCCCCGCCCTGCCCGACACCAGCCCCCTCGAGGTGGAACTCCACTACGCGGAACTGGCGTTGCGCAACGGCGACGCCGCCGAGGCCCTGAAGGCGTTCGAGCAACTGCGGCAGCGGCTCTCCCCCACCGACCGCTGGGTGCAGTGGTCCCAGGCGGCGCTGGGGGCCGCCCGGTGTCTGGAGCATCTCGGCCGGCTCGAGGAAGCCGTGACCCGCCTGGAGGAGCTGCGGACCCGGTCCGCCGCCCGGGAGCTCCTGCTCGACCAGCGGCTGACGCTGGTGATGTCGCTCTGCCGCTGCTACCGCGAACTCGGAGACCTCTCGCACGCCATCGAGACGGCCGAGAGCACCATCGCCGAGGTGGAGGCGCTGGGTCTGCCGCCCACGTCCGCCTTCATAGAACTGCTCTCCACCCTGATCGGCGTCTACACCGAGCGGGGCGACCTGCACCGGGCCTCCTACCTCGCCTCCCGGGTGATCGACCAGGCGGAGCTGATCAGCGACCGCAAGGCGCTGGGCGCCGCGTACTGGAACGCCAGTGTGGTGCTGCACCGGCAGGGGCGGTCCGCCGAGGCGCTGGCCCTGATCACCAAGGCCGTGGCGATCTACTCCGAGGGCGACGACGAGCGTGCGCTGGCCCGCATCCGCAACGCCTATGCCACGGTGCTCCTCCAGTCCGGCCCCGACGATCCCACGACGGAGACCGCCAAGTCGCTGCTGGAGCAGAGCATCAGCGTGCTGACCTCGCTCGGGAGCAACATCGACATCGCCTACGCCGAGACCGCGCTGGCGCGGGCCGAGGTGATGCTGGACAACACCGACAGCGCCGTCTCCCATGCGACGCGCGCACTGGCGGTCCTCGGGCCCGAACACCGCCTGGAGAGCGCCCGGGTGCATCTGGTGCTGGGAGCGGCTCACCTGAGGCGAGGCGATCGCGAGGCGGCCCAGTCCGAGTGCGAGCGCGGCGCTCTCCTGCTGGAGGCCTCGGAGGCCGGCCGCCAGGCGGCGTTCGCCTGGTCGGAGCTGGCCGACATCCTGGAAGCCAGCGGGGAGAGCGAACGTGCGCTGTGGGCTTACCGCCAGAGCATGCGCCTGCTGGGCTACCGCAGCCCGCTCGCACCGGTCCTGGAGCGTCCGGCCAAGAAGCCGTGACGCGGGCAGCGGGAGCGGTCCTCGGCCGAAGGGCCTGGTTCCCGCCCCGGCGCCGGCCATGGTTCAGCAGCACAGAGGCAGGTCGGGACCGCTCGTCAGAGGCAGCTCGGTGGACACCGACCTCTGGACGCCTTGCAGCAGAGCCGCGTCCAGCGTCGCCGACACCCCGGCCAGGGCCATCGTCGCGACCAGAAAAGCAGTCGTCACCATGCGAATCATGAGTCTCTCCTACGTGCTGGAAGATCCGTGAGCGTCTCGTCCGGGCCGGGATCCGCGACAGTGTGACCTCGCGTGCGGTGTGTCCGGTCGTGTCCGGTACCGGTGCGCGCGTCGAGGCGCTCATTGCCCAGCCGGCGGTGGCGCCGCACCCGGTCGACGCCGCGGGAGGCACGTCCGGGTGGCCGTCGTCGGCCGGGGCTCGACGGGACTTCGACGGGCGGGGATCAGCCCCAGCCGATGGGGTCGTCCGTTCCGCCGGTGCCGGGCCCGTCGGCCCGCACGGTGACGGTGTGCTGCGGGTGGGAACCCGTCTCGGCGGCGACCGCGCCGAAGAGGGCGGTGAGCACGAGGGTACCGAGGGTGGCGGCCTTCAGAACCTTCTTGGCGACAAGCGCGACGACGCTGGTCATGATGGCTTCCTTTCTCTTTCCGTTGTCCCTGCCGGGCTTCTGGGAAAGAAACTAGAAGTCGCTCTAATCAACTCCCTTTGACGCTGCTATCCCCCCTCGATAGCGCAGCGCGCGGCTCTCCGACGCCGGGGATGCCGGTCGCCGGAGCCGTCCCCTCAGTGGCCTGCCGCCGGTTCCATCCCAGCGCCGACGACCGTGCGTGCCAGCAGTCGCTCGGCCCGCTCGCTCTCCGCGGCCAGTCCGGCAGTGCGCAGCACGTCGACGGCATGCCCCAGCAGATCCTCCGCCTGTGCGGTCCGGCCGTCCCGCAGCAACAGGTCGGCCAGATCCACGCGCACCGAGGCCGCGCCGGGCTGGTCCAGTATGTGTTCCCGGACGGTGATGGCCCTCTCGAAGAACGACGACGCCTCCGCCGGCTGGTCCATGCGCACGTGGACCCGCCCGAGGTCGTGCAGGAGATGCCCCTCCCCGATCACGTCGCCGTCGTCGGTGACGATGCGCAGGACGTCCTCGAAGACCCGCAGGGCGTCGGCGACCTTCCCGCGCCGCAGATGCAGGTGTCCCATCTGCCACAGCGCGCGGGCACGACCGGTTTTGGACACGGTCTCGGTCCAGATCGCCAGCACCTCCCGCAGATCGGCCTCCGCCTGCTCCAGATCGTCCCGCTGGAGCAGGATGCCCGCTTTGAGCACGAGCACGGACGCGCGGCGCCACGTCTGCCCGGTCGCGTCGAAATCCTGGCAGGCCTGCTCGAAGTACTGCATCGCCTCTTCGTCACGGCCCACCAGCTTCTCGATCAGGCCGATGTTCCGGCGGCACATACCTCTTCCCGTGCTGTCCGCCTGTGCCTCGAAGATCTCCAGGGCGGACGTCAACGACCTGCGTGCCTCAAGTAGTTGCCGACGATTGATGTGCAGGACGCCGAGAGAGAACAACAGCGCGGCCTGGCCCCGGGCGTTGCCCGCCCGGCGGACCGCGGTCAGCGCCTTGCGGTGCGTCCGGGCCCAGTGGTCCAGGTAACCCCGTGCCTCGTAGAACGGGGCGAGGTTGACGGCGATCTCCCACGCGTACTCGTCCTCGCCCTGCTGCGCCAGGTCTTCCACGACCAGGCTGAGGTTCTCCCGCTCGCTCTCGATCCAGTCCATCGGCTCGGCGAGGAGGGCCAGGGCATGGCTCTCCGGCACGTTCCAGCGCGGTGCCGATCCAGCGAGGGCGTCATGCCCGAAGTAACCACGATGGGCCCGCGTCACCAGGGAGAGCCAGGCGCCGCCCATACGACGGAGTGCGGACCGCCTTTCCGTCTCGTCCGACTCGGCGTCCAGCCGGTCCCGCGCGAACAGCCGGACGATGTCATGGAAGCCGTAGCGCAGCTCGCCGGCGGACTCGACCCCGGCCACATCGAGCATCTGGACGTCGACCAGCTGCTCCATGAGATCGGAAGGGAAGGGGCAGGGATCGTCCAGGAGCGCACCACCCATCCAACTGGGGAAGGTCGACCCCTTGGCCAGACTCAGCAGACGCAGGAGTTTCTGGTCCTTCTGCGTGAGCCCGTCGTAGGTGAGGGACAGGCTGGCTCGGACGGTCATCTCGCCGTGGGCGAGTTCGTCGAGCCGACGGCGCTCGTCCGCGAGGCGCTGCACCATCGACGCCAGCGACCAGTGCGGCCGGGCCGCCAGGCGGGCCGCCACGATGCGCAGGGCGAGGGGAAGTCCGCCCACGGCGCGGACGAGTGCCTCGGCCGCCTCCGGTTCGCCGCGTACGCGTCCCCGGCCGATGACGTTCTCCAGCAGTTCCAGCGACTGCCGCTGCTCCAGGATGTCCAGCGGGACGCGGTGAGCGCCGGGCAGCGCGGTGAGCCGGGCCCTGCTGGTGACGAGCACACCGCAGGAACCGCCGCCCGGCAGCAGGGGCAGGACCTGCTCCTCGCTCGCGGCGTCGTCCAGGACCACGAGGACCCGTCTGGTCGCCAGCAGGCTGCGGTAGACCTCCGCCCGCTCCTCCAGGGAGTCGGGGATCGCCGGACCCGGCAGGCCCAGCGCGCGCAGGAAACGGCCCAGAACCTCCCGGGAACTGACCGGATCGGCGCGTCCGCCGCGCAGCCGGCAGAACAACTGGCCGTCGGGGTAGTGCGTCTCGGAGAGCCGGTGCGCGATCCTGTTGGCGAATGTGCTCTTTCCGACGCCGGGACGGCCCGACACCACGACGATGCCCAGCGCCCGGCGCCGTGACGCGTCCGTCAGGACGCTCTCGGCCTCGGCCGTCAGGGCGTCGTGGCCCACGAAGTCCGCCGTGTCGACCGGCAGTTGCCTCGGTGTCGCGCCCGTCGACGACGTCTCGGCGGGGCCGGCCACATCGTCGGGCCGAGGGGGCGCGGGAGGTGCGGAGGCGGTCCCGGCGCTCGCCGGCAACCGCAGGGAGGGCTCGTCGGTCAGGATGGCCTGCTCGAGGCGGCGCAGGTCCTGGCCTGGTTCAAGACCGAGTTCCTCCTGGAGCAGAAGACGGCCGCGCCGGTACACCTCCAGTGCCTCCGCCTGGCGTCCCGACCGGTACAGCGCCAGCATCAACTGCCCGCGGAAGCGTTCCCGCAGGGGGTTGTCGTCCACCAGCCGCCCCACCTCGGCGGTGAGCTGATGGTGGCGGCCGAGGCCCAGTTCCAGGTCGATGAACGTCTCGGTGGCCGCGAGCCGCTCCTCGTCGATCCGCTGCGCGACCCGCATCAGGGCCTCGCTCGGGATGCCGTTCAGGCACGGGCCCTGCCACATGCCGACGGCCGCGCGCAGCCGGTCCGCCGCGTCGGCGTCTCTGCCCTCGCCGACCAGTGTCCGCGCCTCGGCCACCTCGTTCCTGAAGGTGTGCAGATCCAGCGCGGTGTCACCGATCTGCAGCACATAACCCGGCGGGCGGGTCACGATGGCCGCGTCGATGCCGGCTCCCGCGAGTGCCTTGCGCAGACGTGACACACATATCTGGATCTGCGTACGCGCCGTGTCGGGCGGCTCCTCCCCCCACAGGAGCCGGACGAGATGGTCGCTGCTGAGCAGCCTGCCGCTCTCCAGCAGGAGCGCGGCGATGACGACTTCCTGACGGCCCGCGGTGATCGGGACGACAGCGCGGCCGTTGAACACCCTGAGCTCGCCCAGGACCCGGAATGTGAACCCCACCGCGGGTCCCCGTGTATCGAGATGTACTGTCGCCACGGCCCTCTCCGATCGATCCCCACCCATCACCGAGCCTCGGTCGGTGATGAGTGTAGGACTGGAAAATGTCGAGGGTCCGCCCTGAGCGCCATGTGAACACCTCGGCACACTCGGCTACCGCCCGCAGCACACCCGGCTCGCCCGAATTCCGGCATTCTCTCCCGTGGGAGACCGGGGCCGTCGGCCCGCCGGTCACCCGCGGATGAGCAGGACCGGACCACTGGTTGACCAGCTGTCAGGGCATGTCGCGAGGGCTGCGGGGGGCGGCGGCCCGCCTGCCCCGGCTCAGCCGAGTGCCGCCCGGATCGCCTCGCCGCCCTGGCGCGTGGCGAGGGCGCCGCCCAGGTCGGGTGTGCACCTGCGGTGCGCCACCGTGGTGGCGACGGCGCGGCGTACCGCCGCCGCCCCGCTGCGGTGGCCCAGATGGTCGGCCATCAGCGCGGCGGACGGGATCGCCGCGACCGGATCGGCCCCGCCGGTGCCGAGCGACACGTCGGTGAGCCCCAGGGAGCGGGCGAACCGGATACTGCCGACGGCTTCGCGCAGCCTTCTCACTTCTGGTCAGGTGTGGACACGGGGTCGGGCCGTCCGGCGATGCGCGCCCTTCCGGACCGGCCGCGCCGCAGGGCGTCGGTCAGGGCCCGGTACGCGGTGCGGCGTTCGGTCTCGTCGCCTGTGTGGAGCGAGCGCAGTGCACGGACCACCTGCTCCAGGTCGACGGCGAGTTCGTCGAGGACGTCCGCGACGTCCTTCGCGTTGGCGCTGAGGATGTCCGCCCACAGTGCCGGGTTCCCGGCAGCGATCCGGGTCAGGTCCCGCATCCCCTGGCCCGACAGCCGCAGCGTGCTCTCCCCGGCGGCCGTCAGCCGTGCCGCGAGCAACGAGGACAGCAGGTGGGGGGCGTGGGACACCAGGGCCATCGCCTGGTCGTGAGCGGTGGCGTCCATCACCACCGGGACCGCGCCGCACACCGCGAGCAGCGCCAGTCCGGCGTTCAGCGTCTCGGTGCGGGTGTCCGCACACGGGGTGAGCACCCAGGGGCGTCCGTGGAAGAGGTCCGCCCGGGCCGCGAGCGGACCCGAGACCTCGCGGCCGGCCATCGGGTGGCTTCCGATGTAGCGGGTGGTGTCGCAGCCGAGGGCCGAGACGTCGGCGCCCGGCTGTGCCTTGACACTGGCCACGTCCAGGTAGTGGGTCGCGACACCACGCCGCTGGCAGTCTTCCAGTACGGTGCCGACCGCGGCCGGCGGGACCGCGATGATCGCGAGATCCACGGCGTCCTCGGGCGGATCCACCGTTCCGGCACCCAGTGACGCGGCGGTGCGGGCGGCGTCCGGGACGGCGTCGGCCAGGTGGACCCGCACCCCGCTGGTCACCAGGGCCAGCGCGACCGATGTGCCGATCAGTCCCGTTCCGACGACGAGGGCCGAGCGCAGCCCGAGCACCGTGTGCGGCCGTGGGTCCGCCGCGCCGCGGTTCGCCGCGAGCGGTCCGGCGGACGCCCGGACCGCAGCCTCGATCTGTGTGGCCGACACGTGTGACTCCTAGGGGAAACGTGGCAACGGGTGGGACCAGTGGGGGACACGACACCCGGTCTTTCCGGAGGCGGCGGGGTGACGGGCGGTGCCGCTCGCCCGCGGGTGCGCCGTCGCGGGGCGCGGGAGTCCGGGGTGCGGGCACCCGCTGGACGAGGTCCCGCCGTCGTCACAGCTGTGCGTACCGGACCGCATAGGTGTCGAAGAGCCTGGCGATGTCGTCGGCCACCGCGGCACTTGCCGGTCCGGTGAGGGTGAACTCGCCTGCGGACTGGTACAGTTCGGGCGCCGCGGGCATGATGTCGCCCACCCGGGGGACGGTGTGCCTGACGACCGAGCCGGGCAGTTCCGCGACACCGTCCAGCCGCACGACCTTCTGGGCCCGCCCCGTGACCGGGACCAGAACGTGCAGCCAGCCCGAGGCGCCGACACCTGACTCCAGGATCGTCCGCGGGCCGGTGTACCGGTGCCGCTCCCCCAGGCAGACCCGCAGCGCCTCCTCGGCGAGGTCGATCCCGTACACCTGCCGGATGTGCTCCCCGATGCCGCCGCCGCCGACGCGGCCGGCCACTTCCAGGAAGGTCAGCTCTCCGCTGGGCGCGACGAACGCCTCCAGGTGGAAGACGCCGTCCTCCAGTCCCACCGACCGCAGCACGGCGCGGGACATGCGTTCCGCCTCGGACAGCAGGTCCGGGTCGTCGACGGTGACCGAGCCCAGCGGCTGGTCTCCGCGGGTGACGACCTCGTACGGAGCGGCGAGGTAGGCGGCCATGCTCAGGAAGAGCAGTCGTCCCTCGCGGACCAGCCCGTCGACATGGCACAGCCGTCCCTCGACGAACTCCTCGACCTGGTGGCCGGGGCGCAGACCGTGAGTCCGTACGTGGGCGACGAAGGCGGCCGAGTCCGGGAACACGCGCACCCCCATGGCAGCCGCCTGGGTACGCGGTTTGAGGACGACCGCGCCCCGGAGCCGGCCGGCGATGCGCTCGACCTCGTCCATGCCGGTGTCCGGGCCGACCGGCCAGAACCCGGGTGTGGTCACTCCGGCCTCGCGAACCGCCTCCTTCATCCGCACCTTGTCGCGCAGCAGCCGCGCGGTGGTGGACCGCATGCCCGGCAGCCCCAGGTGTTCCCGCAGCCTGGCCGCGGGCAGGACGGACTCCTCCGTCAGCCCCACCACGGCGGCGGGGGCGCCCAGCTCGGCGGAGAACTCACCGGTCATCTCGACCATCTGCCCGAACGCGGAGTCGTAGTTGTCCAGATCCGCTTCGCGCGGCACCCGCAGCGCACCGATCCGCGCGAACCGCTCACGGACCGGGTCGGGCAGCGCGGCCGCGGCGTCCTCGTCCAGCAGCACCGACAACCGGTGACCGGCTCTGAGAAGCCGCTCGTGCTTCGCTTCGAAGCCGATGTGTACGACGTGCGGTGGCTGTGGGTTCATGCCACTTACTCCTCTGACCTGTGGTGCACGATCTGGCCGCCGGCAGGCGGGCACACCGCACCGGGGGTGTGCCCGCCTGCCGGGGCAACTTCAGAAGCCGGGCCGGGGTTCGCCGCCCGGCGCGCCGGGCGGGTCCGGCAGAACCGGTACGGCCGCCGCGTCCGTCCGGGAGTGGGAGGTGAGGGACAGCGCCAGCAGAAGCAGATGCACACGGCTGCGCGCACCGGTCTTCGCTCGGATGCGCCGCAGATAGGTGTCGACGGTGTGCGGGCTGACGTTCATGCGGTGCGCGGTGGCCGTGTACGTGTCACCGCGCGCGATGTGACTGAGCACTTCCCTCTCGCGGTGACTGAGGTTGTGCACGGCTTCCTGGAACTCCTGGATCACGGGGCCGCCCGTCCTTTCTCGTGGCTCTTCCCGGCGGTGGTCTCGTCCGTCGGCCCCGGCGGGGGCCGGCCCGGACGTCGCGCCGTCGTCGGCGGGCCCCACCTCGGTCATCACCACCCGGCGCGCGGGCGCGGCCCCCCTGACGTCCGCGGGCGGAGTCTCCCCGTGGTTCCGGTTCCGGCCGAGCTGCCCGGCGGTGGCCGTGGTCAGCCGTCCGGCGTCCGGAGCCAGCAGTGTTCCCGGCTGAGTGGCAGTGGCATGGCGGGGTTCTCGCATCTGGGTAGCTCCTCGGGTCAGTCCCCGATGAATGTGGGGGCCTGGGCGGGACGTCCTGTCGCGCTGTCCGGCCGTTCGAGGATCTCCGTCCGCCGGGCGGCCTCGCCAGCACCGCCGTGGCTCAGCAAGCTGCCCGGCACCAAGGTGAGCAGGGGACGGAACGGTGCGGAAGCCGCCAAGCGGGAAGAGTGCCCCGCGACCGGCCGGACCGGGCGTTCACCGCGGCCCCGGACGGAGCCAGACGGTCGTGTCCGGCGGCAGCAGGTGACCGTGCAGCGGTTCGCTGGACAGGAGAACCTCGTCCGTCGGGTCCAGCGGCAGTGCGGCCGGACCGAAGTTGACCAGGCACCGCAGTCCCGGGCCCCGGTCGAAGCCCAGCCATTCGCCGGATCCGGGGCCCAGCAGACGGAGCCGGCCGGTCCGTCGCGGCGGGTGCGCGCGCCGCAGCCGCAGTGCCGCCCGGTACAGGCTCAGCACGGAACCGGGATCGCGGTGCTGGGCGTCGACCGTCAGCGGGGCCCAGTCGTCCGGCGGGGGGAACCAGCAGTCTTCGGGTGGGGCCTCGCTGAAGCCGTAGGGCGAGGTGCTCCCCTGCCAGGGAAGGGGGACCCGGCAGCCGTCACGGCCCTGGTCGGTGTACCCGGACAGTTCCCACACGGGGTCGCGGCGCCGGTCCTCGGGAACGTGCGCCTGGGGCAGGCCGAGTTCCTCGCCCTGGTACACGTAGGCCGCGCCGGGCAGGGCCAGGGTCAGCAGGGCGGCCGCCCTGGCCCGCCGCGCGCCCCTCTCGCCACCGCCGAAGCGGGAGACGGGGCGGAGTGTGTCGTGGCTGGACAGGGTCCAGGTGGCCGGCGCGCCGACAGCGTCCGTGGCGGCGACCGTCTCCTCGATCACCGCACGCAGGGCCCGCCCCTCCCACGGGGCGTCGGTCCAGGCGAAGTTCAGGACGTGACCCATCTCCCCGGGACGCACATAGCGGGCCAGCCTCCGCTGGTCGAAGAGGATGACCTCGCCGACGAGCAGCCGGTCGCCGACGGCCGCGGTGCCGTCCGCCCCGGGGTGGCTGTCCAGCACGGTCCGCCAGCGGCGGTACAGCGGGTGCAGTTCCTCCTGGTCGTGGTACGGCATGAGGTGGTTGCGGTGCGGCTCGGTGTGCTGGCCGTGGCCCGCGTCGGGCAGACCGTGTGCTTTGAAGAGGGTGTGCGCGACGTCCACCCGGAAACCGTCGGCGCCGTGGTCGAGCCAGAAGCGGAGGATCCGTTCGAACTCCGCGGCCACCGCGGGGTTGCGCCAGTTGAGGTCCGGCTGGTGCGGGGTGTGCAGATGGAGGTACCACTGCGCGGGTCCGGTGCCCGGACCGTCGCCGGGGACGCGGGTCCAGGCCGGCCCTCCGAAGGCGGACAGCCAGTCGTTGGGCGGTGTGCGGCCGCCCGGTCCCCGGCCGTCGCGGAACACGTAGCGGTCCCTGGCCTCGCCGCCGGCCGGGGCGGCCAGGGCCTCGCGGAACCACGGGTGCGCCGCCGAGGTGTGGTTGGGAACCAGGTCGACCAGCACGCGCAGGCCCAGTGCGTGGGCACGCGCGGTCAGCGCGTCCCAGTCGTCCAGGGTGCCGAGTTCCGGCGCCACCGCCGTGTGGTCGCTGATGTCATATCCGCCGTCGGCCAGGGGCGACGGATAGAACGGGGTGATCCACACCGCGTCCACGCCGAGTCCGGCGAGATGGTCCAGCCGGGCGGTGGCGCCGCGCAGGTCCCCCGTGCCGTCGCCGTCCCCGTCGGCGAAGGACCGGGGGTACAGCTCGTAGCAGACCGCGTCGCGCCACCAGGGGCCGCCGTCGGCCTCCGGTCGGGCAGCGGTCCCCGCCGGGGCGGCCCCGGCCTCCGCGTCCCCGGCCGGGTGTCCTTCCGGCGCGGCGTGCGTCCGGTCCCCGCTCTCGTCGCCCGGTCGCGTCGCCGGGTGTGCCGCCCTCATGCGTCCCGCAGCGGGACGGTGAGGCTGCCCTTGAGGTATCCGCACAGCAGGTCGGCGTCCCAGCCGCCCATCCAGAAGTCCACCGTCCAGGGCCGGGTGTGGTCCGGCACCAGGTCGCCGAGCGCCTCGCCGTCGGCCACGGCCCTGCCGGTGAGCGGGAAGTTGAACTCCTCCAGCGCCGTCAGATTGATGACGCGCTCGTCCTGCGGGTTCGCGACCGCGATGTCGAGTTCGCGGATGCGCTTGCGCAGACCCGCGACGCGCACCGGGTCGGTCTCGCCGGCCAGGTCGGACACGAGCAGGTCGCGCCTCTTGACCCGGCTCTCGTAGGGGTCGCCGATGCCTGTCTCCGCGAGGACCATCTCGGGGTCGGTGCGGTAGATGCGACCGCCGAACTTCTCCAGTTCGTCCCGGGGGATGTGGTGCACGGGCGTGTCCGGGTGCCCGGACCACATGACCATCTCGCGTTCCAGGCGCAGCCCGGGACCGGTGATCTCCAGGTGGAAGGGGACGATGGGTTCGCGTCCGGCGAACGTGAGGATGAAGTTCCGGTTCTCGAAGACCGGGTCGCCGAGCAGGTCCACGGCGGCGCCGTGCAGGGCGGGTACCTCCGCGCCGGCGGCGGTGGCGCGGGTCACGGTCACACCGATCGGCGGCATGTGGCTGCGCACGATGGCGGGCGACGGGTCCTTCAGCACGATGATCCGGTCCAGATCGGGTTCACCGGCCAGGGCGAAGGTGCTGCCGCTGACTCCGCGGGGCTCGTCCGTCGGATCGGGGTCGGTCGCCAGGCGGGCGATGAACCAGCCGGCGAACTCCAGCGTCAGCTCAGGCGTGGACACGATCGGCTCCTTCGTCGGTCAGGGAAGCGGCGGAGGAGACGGGCTCCGAGTGCGGGGCGGCGTCGGGGCGGATCTCCAGGGCGTACTGCGTCATCATGCGTTCCACGTTCTCGGCCAGGAAGCGGAGTCGTCTGGTCACCCGCGGGTCCGCGTCCCCTTCCAGGGCCTGGACGGCCACGGCCTGGCTGCGCCGGGTCAGGTCCCGCAGCCGCTCCAGGAAGACCCGTTCGGCTATCTCGCGCTCCGGGATGAGCTGGATGCCGCGGGCGAACTCGAACGGCGGGCCGGCCGTCCTCGCGGCACCGTCCGCAGCGGGCAGCTCGCCCAGCAGCTCGCCCAGCGGGCGGACGAACATGGTCATCAGCGGGAAGAAGACGAACTGCTGGAGCGTGCGCAGCTCATCGCGCGACTCGGCGACACGGCCGTAGAAGCGGAGGAGCATCAGCACCATCAGTGCGTAACCCGCGTTGAACAGCTCGGCCACGCCCCGTGCCAAGGGCTCCGTGATGAGGCCCGTGCCGGTCGCGTCGGGTGCGTTCCTGACCGCGGGGTTCTCCAGCATCGGGCGGGCGGGCTCGAAGCCGCGGCCCGCCTCCGCCGCGGCGGCGACCTCCCGGTCGAGTTCGTCGCGTATCCGCAGCAGCCGGTCGTAGTGCGAGTCCTCGGTGTTCTCCGCGGAACCCTCTCCCTGCTCGATGATCAGGTCGATGGCGCGCATGGCCGACGCGCGGCCGGTGATCGGGAACGGCTCGACGCCGTAGCCCACCACGAGGACTTCCTCCTCGAAGACGCTGTCCGGGTCGACGATCGAGGCGGTGTCGATCTGGCGGCGCGGGGACCCGATGAACAACTCGTGCTCGGGAACGGCCAGGAACAGCTCCCGGATCCGCTCGTACAGCAGGCCGACGGTCATGCGCTCCTCGCCGTCCGCGTCATGGCGACGGTCGCCGAGGATCCCGGACAGCAGCACCGTGGGCATCTCGTAGACCACGAAGCGGTCGATGGTCTCGCGGGAGAACGGCGTCAGGGCGGAGATTACCCCGAGCGGGTAGTACCGCTCGGGCTGCGGGAAGTTGGGGCGCTGGAGGTAGGGCGCACCGCCCACCGCCGCCAGCAGGTTCAGCACCAGGCCGAGATGGAGCATCTCCTCCCGGCTCAGCTTCAGCAGTTGGCCCTTCCACTCGCGGATGGTCTCGATCTGGGCCTCGTCGAGCCCGGCCTCCGAAGGATCGGTCTTCAGTGAGAACGCGGCGTAGAGGTACTGCAGACACAGCGAGTGCTCGATCTCCGCCGCCTCGCAGAGGTACTCCACCAGCCGGGCGCGGATCGCCGGTATGTCCGGCGACGCCTCCACGGGCCGGTCAGTGGTCGTGTCAGACATGGTCGTCCTCTCTGAAGAGCTCGTGCAGCAGTTCGTCGCCCAGCTCGAAGAGACCGGTCAGGACCGCGTCGGCGACGCCGTAGTCGAGCGAGCGTGTGTAGGTGGTCGGGACGGCCGCCACCCGCATGCCGGCGGCGCGGGCCGCGGCGATGCCGGTGAGCGAGTCCTCGACGGCCAGGCAGCGCGCGGGAGGGACACCCAGGCGCCGGGCGGCCTCCGTGTACACGTCCGGCGCGGGTTTCCTGCGCGGGACGTCGTCGCCGCAGACGAGGGTGTCGAACAGCTCGGTCAGGCCGTAGTGGCCGAGCCAGCGCAGGACCCAGTGGCGGTCGGCGGAGGAGGCCACGGCCAGCCGGACACCGCTGTCGGCGAGCCGCGTCAGCAGCTCGCGGACTCCCGGCATCAGCGGAACGTTCTCCGGGACCTGCAACTCCTTCCAGAGCGCCTTGAGCCGGGTCCACAGGTACCTGTCCGGGGCCTCTTCCGGCGGGGAGCCGTCCGGCCTCGCGTGAGCGGCGCCGGCGACGCGGGCCGGGTTCGCGCCGGGGGCCGGCAGCAGGGCGAACAGCGCGTCGTACCCGTCGGTGTTGCCGCATACCTCCCGGGCCCACCGCTCCACCGGCAGTTCCACCCCGTGTTCGCCGAACAACCGCCGGCAGGCCTCGAAGTCCGAGCCGATCGAGTCCACGAGAACTCCGTCGTGGTCGAACACGACAAGTGCGGGCAGGGCACGCGCCCCTGAGGGCCCGGCTGCCGCCCGAGGGCGTGTGCCGACAGCGCCATCGCGGTCCTCACTCACGTCCGGCTCCTTACGGGTTGTCCGACTGCTTCCTGCCGCAGCCGATGCTCACCGAGCCCCCGTCGACGCCACATCACCCGGCCGGGCAGGAGGGCGCCGCGCGCCCCGCCGGCCGCGGATCCGCCCCCAAGGGCCGCTACCCGGTCAGGTGATGTGCCGTCACACGGCTCCCGGCGACGCTTCCGAATGCAGTGATCACATCCATGCGGAGCGACCGCCGGGTCAAGTGAGGTGAACGCACAGATGTCCGACAGCACGGGAGACAGCCCCGGCAGTCCGGTGGGCGGCGCCGAGTGGGTGAGCGAGGTGTTGGCGCGGCACTGGGGACCGGAGCTGGGCACCGGGACGCCGACGCCGCTGGGCGTGCGCGGCGGCGAGCGGCCGCTGAGCCACACCGCGGGCCTGTGGGAGATCCGGCGCCAGGGTGTGCCGTACCTGTTCAAGGTGCAGCTCGACCGACAGGCCGCACGGGCCCCGCGGTTCTACCCGCTCAAGCAGCAGGTGCTCGGCCACTGCGCCGCGTTCGGGGTTCCGGTCGCCCCGGCGGTTCCGGCTCGGGACGGCACGCCCGCGGTCTGGGCCGACGGGCACGTCTGCGAGGTCATCCCCCTCGTGGCGGGGTCCGCCGCGGTGGAGCCCACCTCCGCCCAGGCGGAGGCGATCATCCGCGCCGGCCTCACGGTGCGCCACGCCCTGGACTCCGTACCCGTGTCGCTGACCGACGAGCTGGCACCGGTGGCGCTGCCGGAACTCGTCGCCGAACCGGACTGGCGCCGCGCCCTGGCGGACGCGGAACAGCGCCTCCTGCCGCTCGCGCTGCGCCGCAGCGACCGCTGGGGCCGCGTGGCGGCCAACGCACTGGAGGCGCTGGTGGCGGCGCGGCCGGTACTGGAGGCGGCGGCGGACGAGCCCGCACCGCCCGCCCGGCGTGCGGTGGTCCACGGCGACCTGCACTATCACCACTTCCTGCTCGACGAACAGCGCCGACCCGATGTCGTCGCCGTCCTCGACTTCGACAACCTGCACGTCGGTGACCGGCTGCTCGACCTCGCCTGGGTCGCGGACACCGCCGGCCGGGTCGGTGGCGGCCGCGTGGCGATGGAACGCACGCTCTACTCGTTCATCGCCCGGGCCAGCGCGTCCGGTCTCCTGACCCAGGCGGACACCCGGCTGCTGATGCCGCTCCTCATGCGCCAGGCCGTGCCCGTGATCGTGGACATCGCCAAGGACATCCTCGAGCGCGACATCCTCAGCCCGCACTGGCCCGCCTATTTCGCGCTGCTCCATCCCACCCGCCGCGTCCGGCTGCACCGCCTGCTGACCACGGCACCGGTCGACGTGCTGCCCCTGAACGACACCGTCCTGGCCGGCAACCGCTGACACCGGTCCACCGAACCATCGATCTTCCGCGAGGTGAACATGACCGCTCCCACCCAACCCCACGCCTGGCCCGCCGACCTGTCCTCATACTGCTTCGAGGTGCCGCACTCGGACAGCTCCGTGCTCTTCGAGCAGGCGCACGGCATCCGGCTGACCGACACCACCGGGCGCTCCTACGTCGACGGCATGTCCGGCGTCTTCGTCACCTGCTTCGGCTACAGCTGCGAGCCGATCGTCGAGGCGGTGTCGCGACAGCTGCGCACCATGCCGTTCAACCCGCCGCTGCACGGCACCAACCCGGACGCGCTGGCCCTGACCGACGGGCTGACCCGGCTCGCCCCGGACGGTCTGAACACGGCCAAGCTCGTCAACGGCGGCTCCGAGGCCGTGGAGGCGGCGGTCCGGCTGGCCCGGCTGACCCACCGGGAGTCCGGTGAGAGCACCCGCTACAAGGTGCTCAGCTACTACCACGGCTACCACGGCGCCACCTTCGGATCGCTGTCGCTGACCGGACGGCCCGACGTGGCCCGGTTCGGCCCCGGTCTGCCGGGCGCGGTGCACGTCTGGTCCCCGGACATGCTGGCGTCCGTCCTCGGTGTGGACGCGGAGGAGTCCGGCCGGCTGGCCGCGGCGTTGCTGGAGCAGACCATCGAGGCGGAGGGGCCGGAGTCGGTCGCCGCCTTCGTCCTGGAGCCCGTCATCCACCTGCGGGGCATGGCGATCGCGCCCACCGGCTATCTCGACCGGGTCCGGGAGATCTGCGACCGCTACGGCGTGCTGCTGGTGTTCGACGAGATCGTCACCGGTTTCGGCCGCACGGGCAACCCGTTCGCCGCCCAGACCTTCGGCGTCACCCCCGACCTGATGTGTGTCGGCAAGGGCATCTCCGGCGGGTACGCGCCCCTGGCGGCGGTGCTGTTCAACGACAAGGTCGCCTCCGTCCTGTCGGACGGTTCCGGGCCGTCGTCGTTCGCGCCCTCCCACACCTACGCCGCCAACCCGATCTCGGCGGCGGCCGGTCAGGCTTCGGTGTCGCTGTTCACGGAGGGCGACTTCGTGCGCAGCAACGCCGGCCTCGCAGCCACGTTCCTGTCACACCTGGAGCGGGCCGTCGACGGCCGAGGCGACATCCGCTCCCTCGGTCTGCTGTACGGCGTCAAGCTGTCGGCGACGCCCGGCACACCGACCGGGGACCTCGGGTCGCTGGTCGCCGGGGCCTGTCTGGAACGCGGCCTCATCGTGCGCGGCCAGGACGACTGGATCGTGCTGGCACCCGCCTTCGTCACCAGCGAGGAGGAGACCGCGGAGATCGCCCGCATCCTCACGGACGCGCTGGACAAGGTGTACGGGGGCCGGGCGTGAACGGCCTCGCCGCGCGGTACGGCGAGGTCATGGCCGGTGCCGAGGACCGGCTGACCCGCGAGGAGCGTGCCGTCGTCCACCGGGAACTGGCCGAGCTGGTCCGGCTGGAGCCGCACACGGGGACCGTGCTGGACGCCATGCGCGCGGTCTCCGCCGCGGTGCCGGAGCGGCTGTACCGGGACAGCGGCCAGGTGCTGCGGCGGATGCACGAGATCGCGGGCTTCGGCAACTACCAGAGCTGCCTGTCCTCGCTGCCCACCGTGCACGCCTGCTTCGAGCTGGGCCTGGCTCCGGGCGCGGGCCGGACGTCCCAGCCCGCCGAGCTGATCGTGGGGCGCGGCCACATCGCGCCGAGCTTCTACGCCGAGCAGTACGTACGCGGTCTGCTGCCGTTCCTGCCGCTGACCACCATGCACCGCGGCGGCATGACAGGAGTGGTCCACCGCGACTGGGGCTTCGCCAACACCATGCGGTACAGCCTCGGCGTCGGCCTGGCCCAGGCCGTCAGCCGCGCCTGGGAACTGTCACGGGACGGCGACGGCCGCAAGGTGGTCTGCCTGGCCGGCGACGGCGAGCTGCACGAAGGCGTGACGTTCGAGTGCATCAGGTACGCGCACGAAGCCGGGCTGAGCAACCTCGTGCTGGTCGTCGACGCCAACGACCGCGGCATCGAACCCCTCCTGAAGCCGCTCAACCGTGACTACCTGCGCAGCTACTTCACCACCGTCGTGGAGGTGGACGGTCAGGACGCGGACAGCGTGCGCGCGGCGCTGTCGGAGCTGCTCGACGCGCCGGGCCCCGCGGCGCTGGTCTGCCGCACCCGCAAGGGAGCCCACAGTTTCAAGCCGGACGGGCCTGTGGCGGCGCCCCCCAGAATTCCCTCCTTCGCCACCACCACCGGCCGGATGCTGGCCACCGGGCAGGCGCGCAGCGGCCGTACGGCGAAGGTCTTCACCGCCGACATGGCCAATCGGTTCGGTCTGCCCGGACACGTGCCCTACGAGAACACCGGGCTCGCCGAGACACTGAGCGTCGGGCTGACACTCGGGCTGTCCGACGACGACCTGAAGGTCGTCGCCACGGACGCCATGTACTACATGGACTCGCTGAGCATGCTCACCGAAGCCGCCACGAGCGTGCGTCGTCTCATG
Organism: Streptomyces sp. NPDC047841; assembly: GCF_040704085.1. Lineage (NCBI taxonomy): Bacteria > Bacillati > Actinomycetota > Actinomycetes > Kitasatosporales > Streptomycetaceae > Streptomyces > Streptomyces sp. NPDC047841. The sequence goes on along the minus strand of NZ_JBEYRP010000023.1, from coordinate 25,573 downwards.
GTGCTGGCCGGCCGCAACTGGGCCGCCTGGGGCGGTGCCGCCAACGCCTTCAACCTGCTCTCCCTCCTCGTCAACACCCGGGTGTACGAGCCGGTCACCGAGGAGGAGTTCCTCGCGTGCGCGCGGCGGCTGGAGGACGATCCCGGCACCGTGCACGTCCTGAGCATGGTGGACGCCCGTTTCGAGCCACCCGCGGTGGACTGTTCGGCCGCCGTGGACGACGGCGTGTGGATCGAGCGTCCGCAGGACAGCGACGCCGACACCGTCGTGATCAGTTTCGGGTACGCCACCACCCTGGTGGCCGAGGCCAACGCCTCGATCGGGCTGCCGCACCTGCACTGCGCGGCGCTCAACCCGGTGCTCAGCCGGCCCGTCCTGGACGCGCTGAGCCGCTACCGGCGCGTGGTGTCGGTGGAGTACAACGGCGCGCACGGCGGTTTCGGTGCCTGGCTGCGCCATCAGTACCTGCTGCCGGTCACGGTGCACGGCGTGCGGGACGACATCGACAACTGCGTGCACGAGGTCCAGTTGCGTCGCCACCAGATGGCTCCCGACCAACTGCGCGAGCTTCTGCTCTCGGCACGTGCGAGGGCGGGTGAGGACTATGCGGCTGCACGTGCATGACTACGGTCCGGTGGACACCTCCGGCATCCTCGACGGCGCGGTGCTGATGCACCGGCAGATGTCGGACCTGCTCACCGCCCGCCCCGGTACTGTCCCGCACGACATCGTCCGGGGAGCGGCGGGCCTCGGCGCGCCGGCCGACGACGACGTGGTCTACGCGGGCAACGGGCCCTACGCGTACCTGTACCACCTGTGGCGGGAGCAGCAGGGCGGCGGCCACCGCATCGTCCGCGAGGTGCACACCACCTTCTGGTCCGGCTACTGGACGCAGGAGGAGCTGTGCGCTCCCCTGCACCGGCCGGGCGACACCGTCCTGTTCCCCAGCGAGTTCACCCGGCAGGTCTTCCTGCGCTGCTTCCCCTCCGTGCGGCCCTGTGACGCGGTCGTGGCCTACCCGATGCTCGACACCATGCCGCGGGTGGCCCCGGTGGCCGCACCGCACCGGGACTCCGTGCTGCGCATCGGCTACCTGGGCGCTCTGTCGACCGCGAAGAACTTCGAGCAGGTGCTGAACGTCTTCGCGCGCTGTCACCGGGAGAGCAACGGCAGGGCCACCCTGGTCTTCGCCGGCAAACCCAACGATCCGCGCTGGCGGACCCCGGAGGTCGTGGCCAGGCTGGCCGGGCAGGGCGTGCCGGCCGGCAGCGTCACCTCCCTCGGGCTGATCGGTCCGGAACGGCTGGCCGACTTCTTCTCGCGGATCGACGTGCTGCTCTTCCCCTCCACCGCGTCCCGGGAGAGCCTCGGCCGCGTGGTGTTCGAGGCGCTGGCCCACGGCGTCCCCGTCATCGCGGCCGGCATGGGACCGGCCGTCGAGCTGCTGCCCGAGCGCAATCTGGTGCCGGCCACCCCCTTCACCGGTGTGCCGTTCTCCATGGACCGGATCGGTCCGCTCGGCCAGGTCGACGAGGACGAGCTGACGGCCAGGCTGCTGACCCGTGACTGGGAGCCGGCCACCATGCCGGACACGTCGGCGTTCGAGGAACCGGCGTTCTTCCGCGCGCTGGCAGGAACGCCCGGCAGTACGTGGCAGCCGACGGCGTACGACCGTGCGACCGTCGAGCGGGTCCGTGTCGAGCCGCGCCGCGGCGTCGATCCCGCCACCGCGCTCAAGGGCGTCGAAGAGCTCTTCGGGCACTACTTCCGCAAGGACCACCAGCCGCTGCTGGCCATGATCGCCGCGCACGAGGAGTCGACCGGCACGGCCCGTCCCGACCTCAGGCAGATCGTCGCCCGGTCCCAGCGCTCCCTCGCCGACTACCGGGCCTTCCCCCGGCTGGTCGACGCGCTGGTCATGCCACCCCTCAGCTACCGCCTCTCCCCGGACGACCGGACGGCGCCGGGGTCCCCCGGTGCCGTGATCACCGCCCTCGACGACAAGGAGGTCTCACACGCATGAGTACCCAGTTGGACAGCGGACCGCAGGCAGCCGGCCCCCAGGGCGACCACCACGGCAAGGTGGTGCTGGTGGTGGGCGGCGGACGCGGCATGGGCCGCGCCGTGGCCGAGGCCTTCGCACGCCGTGGCGCCCGGGTCGTGATCGCCGACGTCGACCGGCTGGCGTCCGCGTACAACCAGTACCGTTCGACGGACACCGGCGGGTTCGCCGCCGCCACCGAAGTGGCCAAGGAGCTGACCGAGCAGGGGTTCGAGGCCACGGCCGTGGCGGCGAACGCGTCCGACGAGAACTCGGTGCGCGCCCTGATCAGCACCGTCGACGACCTCCACGGCCGTCTGGACACCGTGGTCAACGCCTTCGGCGTGACACATGTCGGCTCGGTCGAGAAGATGGAGCTGGCGGAGTTCACCAAGGTCGTCGAGGGCAACCTCAACGGCGTCTTCCTCGTGTCGAAGTACGCGCTGGAACTGCTGCGGGCCGACGGCGGGGGATCGATCGTCAACTTCTCCTCCGTGTCCGGCCGCAGTGGCTTCGTGAAGATGGCGCACTACTGCGCGGCGAAGTTCGGTGTGATCGGCTTCACCGCCGCCCTCGCCCAGGAAGAGGCGCGCAACGGTGTCCGTGTCAACGCCGTCTGCCCCGGCATCATCCGCACCACCATGTGGGACTACCTGCTGGAGGAGTTCACCCGCCCCGGCGAGACCAAGGAGGAGTGCTGGGAGCGGATGCGTACGATGATCCCCCAGCGCCAGTTCCAGCAGCCGGAGGACGTCGCGGACCTGGTGCTGTACCTCGCCTCGGCGCGCCAGGTGACCGGGCAAGCGGTGAGCGTCGACGGCGGGATGTCGGCACCGTGACGGCGACCGTGCGGTACTTCGACGACTCCTGGTCGCTTCCCGGCGACCGCGCGTCGGCACACCTGCGCCCGGACGGCGCACTGGAGGTCACCGCGCCGGCAGGCTCGGACCTCTACCGAATGCCGGGCATCCGGGAGATCGACGGGGTGCCCGAGGTGTCCCGCGTCATCGAGGGCGACTTCACCCTGACGGTGCGCGTGTCGGTGCACGGTGCCGCGGGCGGCGCCCGCTTCTCCGACGCGGGCGGTCTGCTCGTGCACACCGCGGACGGCTGGGCCAAGATATGTGTCGAGCCTTCGCCGCAGGGACGGTGGGGACTGGTGACGGTGGTGTCACGGCCCGACTCCGACGAGGCGAGAGGCCCGGAACTCGCCGGCCCGGCGGCCGAACTCGTCCTGGTCCGCGAGGGGACCCGGCTGGCGTTCCTGGACCGTGCCGAGGAGACGGGCGAGATGCGCTTCGTCCGCACGCTCACCGTCCCGCCCGGACCGCTGCGGGTGTCGCTGTTCGCCCAGGCGCCGTTCTCCGAGCACTGCACGGCCGTCTTCGACCACCTCGGCATCGTCCCGGAGGCCCTCCGTGACCGCCGTTGAACGGCTGTCGACGGGCACCGTCACGTCCTCCGGCCCGGCCGGGCCGGAGGACCTCGTCGCCCACGTGACCCGGGTGTCGGAAAGGCTCCTGGGCCTGGACGGGCCGATGAGCGCCGACGAAGCCGTCGAGGACACCCGCCGGTACGCCCGGGCCCTGGGGCTGCCGGCGGACGGACTCGCGCGCCGGCTGCACCACGGGCTGGCGCAGGGCGACTCGCTCGGCCCCGACGAGATCGCCGAGTACCGGCGCAACATGCGCGCACTGCTCGTCTCCACCGGTGTCGCCGATCCGCTGCGGCCCACTCCCCGGGAGTTGTTCGCCGCGTTCCTGCGGACGGGACGGGAGGTGGTCGCGGCACTGGCCGCGGCCGTGCCCGCGCGGACGGACCGGACGGTGGTCTTCCTCGGCACCGACGCGGAATACCTCAAACCGGCGTACGACCTCCTGACCGGCGACCCGGCGGGATCGGAGGTGTTCTACCTCAGCCGGCTGTCCCTGCTCAGCGACGCGGAGCGCGCCGTGCTCTCGCGCACCAGCAGGGCCGTCTTCGGTCCGCAGGAGGTCACCAGGAAGGGTTCCCCGGGGCGGTACCGGGCCTGGATGGACAACGGCCTGGTGCCGTCGCAGATGTTCCGGCTGGTGTCGGCGGCCCGTGCGGAGGCCGAGGCGGAGGAGGGGCCGGACGGCCGCCCCTTCGACGAGCTGTTCCTGGAGCGCTTCGCCGACGAGGTGGTGTACGGCACCGATCAGGGCATGCGCCGGGACCGAGGACCTCTGACGATGTTCGGCTCGGCTGTCCCGGAGACGGACGCCGTGCTCCTGGAAGGCATCGACAGCGGCCTGTTCTCCCGGCGTTGCCTGGCTGCGGGCAGGCAGTTGCTGGCGGGGGCGGCCCGCCCCGCCGGGCGGGGACTGACACTGGTGGACCTGGGGGCCGGCGGCACCCAGCCGGCCCTGCTGATGGGTGCCGCGCGGGTGCTCGCTCCGGCGGCGGACGTGTCGGTCACCCTGTTCACCCCGCATCCGGGGCGCTGGGGGCGGCCGGGCCGGCTGTTCCGGCCGGCGCCGCTCACCTCGCTGTTCGCACTGGGTGTGGAGACGGTCAAGAGCTTCGCGACCGACTACCAGGGCGCCGCCAGGGGAGCGGCGCACACGATCGTCGCCGTGGAACCGGACCAGCTCCTGCTGGCTCATCTGAAGCACCTCGCCTTCCACCGGGCGGTGTTCGAGGTGCGTGAGGAGGAGAGCGTGCCGTCCGGCGGATGAGCCCACCGCCGCGGTCCCGGGCCTGACCATGTGTGTACCTCTGCCGACGTACACACGTGGTCAGGCCTGTTGCTGTCGCCTGCTGCGAAACGGGCGGGTGCCGGCTGTCGCCCGTCGCCGCGCGAGGTGGCCGGTACCGGTCCCGGTCCTCCGGCCGCCGCCGGGGGGACACGGCGGTCGTCACGGGCCCGTGAACGCGGCCTGCGCGGGCCGGAACCCTCCCGGTTCCGGCCCGCGCAGGCGTCCGCTCTCAGACCTTGACGGCCGCACCGCTGGTCAGCGCCTCGCGGATGGCCACGGCGAGCCGGACGGCACGCACCCCGGCCGCGCGCCCCGGTGAGGGCGCGGACCCCGTCTTCAGCGACTGGGCGAAGTGAGCCAGCGCGTAGGCGCTGATGTCGCCCCGCGAGGGCAGCTGCCACGTCTCCTGCACCGGTGCCTCGGCACCGGCCTCCGCCCATTCCAGGCCGGCGAACATGTGGTCCCGGCCGGTGAGCCGGGCCTGCCCGTGGCGCGAGTAGACCGACAGTGTGGCCGGCGTGCGCATCGCCTCCGCGCCCAGGGCGCCTCCGGTGAGCACCGCGGTGGCGCCCGAGGCGAAGCCGACGACGACTCCCACGCCGTCCTCCAGCGGGCTGCCGAGGTAGGAGCCGCCCGCGGCCTGCACGGACACCGGTTCGCCCAGGAGGAAGCACAGGGTGTCGAGCATGTGGCAGGTGTTCTCGTTGACCACGCCGTTGCCGACCGCCGGGTCCCACACCCACGCGGGGCTGTCGTGGCGCGGCAGCACGAGGTCGGCGTTGACGAGGAGACCTTCGCCCAGCGGCCCGTCGAGCAGTTCGCGCAGCCGGGCGACCGCGGGCAGGTGACGCAGGCAGAAGTCCACCATCACCGGCAGACCCGGGAAACGGCCGAGGACCTCGGTCATGGCCGCGCTGTCCGCCTCGTCCGCGGCGAAGGGCTTCTCCAGGAAGATGGCGACGCCCCGTTCGCCGGCCGCGGTCACCAGCCGTTCGCGGCTCTTCGGCGGTACGGCGATCACCACCGCGTCCAGGGTCTCCTCGGCCAGCATGCGGAGCCCGTCACGATATCCGCGGGCCCCCAGCTTCGCGGCCCACGGCTCCAGGTCGATGCCCTGTTCCTCCGGGTGAAGATCGGCGACGGCGACCAGCTCGACCCCCTCCATGGCGGACAGCACCTTCGCGTGGCACCGGCCGAAGCCGAGTCCCACCACTCCGAAACGCAACGTCGTCTCATCCGCCTGGTCCCTGGTCGAGTTCACCGACGTGTGTGATGTGCTCATGCGAAAGTCTCCAGTCGTCGTGGGGTGCCTGCCTGGTACGGGGCGGCCGTCATGAGCCGTCGTCCGGCCAGAGGCCGTTTCCGGACGGCCAGGTCGGGTTCGCCACGCCGGCGAAGACCGACCGCACATCGGCCAGCAGCTGCGGGTCGGGGGTGGTGTCCAGGGCCCGGATCATGGCGCGCAGATGGTCGCCGTCGGCCGTGCCGGTCAGCACGCTCCCCAAGGCGTCGTTCGCGAAGGCGAACTGAATGGTGAGCGTCGCGAGATCGGCGCCGCGTTCGGCGCACAGCGCGGCGGCACGGGCGGCCGCGGCACGCAGCTCCGGCGGGGCCGGGTGCCAGCGGGGAGGGCCCGCCTGGGTGAGCAGCCCCATGGCGACCGCGCTGCCCAGCACCGTCCCGGTGCCGCGCTCCCGCCAGCGGCGCGCGGCAGCCGTCAGGGACGTGTCGTGCACGCCGTACCGGCAGTAGGACAGCACCACGTCCAGCTCGGCGGCGCCGACAGCGGTGTCCAGCACCGACAGCGGCAGCCCGGACACACCCACGGCACGGGCCTTGCCCTCCGCCTTGAGCTTCTCCAGCAGCGGCAGCACCACCGTGGTGACGTGCCGGGGGTCCGCGTACTCGATGTCATGAGCAAGCAGGACGTCGACGTGGTCGGTTTCCAGCCGGCGCAGGCTGTCCTCGAGTCCGGATCTGATGCGCTGCTCCGAGAAGTCGAACTCCTCGGGCGCGTAGCAGCCGACCTTGGTCGTCAGGACCACCTCGTGCCGGCGTCCGCGCAGCACGGTTCCGAGCATGGTCTCGGCGAACCCGTTGCCGTAGGAGGGCGCGGTGTCCACGAGGTTGATGCCGTTGTCGAGTCCGAGTCGCAGCGTGTCGGCGACGGCCCCGGGATCCCGGCGGCCGAAGATGCCCATGAAGGCGGTGGTCCCGAGCCCGATCACGGAGACCTTCGGCCCCCCTCGGCCGAGTACGCGGTACTTCATCCGCTCACGCCCTTTCACACGTCCGGCGCGTGCTCGTTGCACGTGCTCCGGGGCCATCGTGTGGCGGGGGAAGGGACGTCCACCTCACCTGAACAGGCGGGATCCACGCGGCTTCCGGACCGGTGGGAGGTGCGGGGATTCCACCCGGTTGCACGGTTGGCCCGTCCCGCCGCCGCGTGGTGAGTTGGGTGGGCGGGACCACTGCCCGCTGCCGCCCGCGGGCGGTGCCCGACGAGCTGGGAGGAATCAGCAGATGAGCCACCGGACGGCTGCGCACGACGGCGTCGGACGGCGTGAGCGGTGACGGGCCTCCCGCAGGGCGGTGACGGCACGGACACCGTCATGTTCTGGAACCTCTACGAGACCGGCTTCGAGCGGCACCGCGGCGATCACGCCCGCTGGGAGGTGCAGCGGCGGCTGATCCTGCGGGAACGGCCGACCGTGCTCCTCGTCACCGAGGCATGGTGCTGGGACCTGGACGGCCAGGCGCTCTTCGAGGACACCAAGCGGAGCCTGGACATGGACGGCGCGCTGTTTCCCGCGAAGACCGGCTGCCACCAGGCGGTGCTGTGGCGGCCGGAGGTGGAGCTGGTCGAGACCGACTGCTATCCGCACGAGCTGGTGGAGTGGCACGGCTTCGGCTGCGCGGTCCTGCGCCTGCCGGGCCGGACCGCTCCCATACGGTTCGTGGTGGCCCACCTCGATCCGTACAGTCCGCTCAACCGCCGGATCGAGTCGGACCGGCTGCGCGGGTTCATCGGGCCGCACGCCCTCGCCCAGACCCTCGTGGCGCTGGACGCCAACTCGATCGCACCCGGAGATCCGGAGCCGGACTGGTCCTCCGTGCCGGCCCATCGGATCGGCAACCATCTGATGCCCGGGGAGACGGCGGCGGACCGTTCGCCGCTGGGTGCTCTCCTCGGTGCCGACAGCCGTCCGCTGCTGGTGGACGTCGCCGCCCACACCGGAGACCGAAGGCCCACGTACCGGACACCGACGGACGGGGACCCGCCCCGGCGGATCGACCTCTTCCTCGCGTCACCCTCGCTGCTGTCGAGCATCGAGTCCTACGACCAGGTGACGCGTCCGTGGGAGGAGACCGACGGGCTCGCGGCCTCGGACCACGCGGCGATCCGGCTGCGGCTGCGGGGGCCGTCGTCCCGCGGCTGAGCGCGGGACGACGGCCGGTCCGGTCATCGCTCCCGCGAGGCCTCGTCGGAGGAGTCCGGACGCCGCAGGACGTAGAACTGGAAGATCTCGTCCTCGGCGTCCGGGTGCGCGGCGATGGAGGACACCACCCGCAGCCCGGTCTCGGCGGCGAGCCGGCGGACCACTGGCAGCACCGGTGTGTGACCGAACACCAGGGCGTGACCGCCCGGGGCGATCAGCCGGGCGAGCGTGCGGAATCCCTCGACGGCCACGTCGGCGGGCATCACCTCCGCGTTGAGGAACCGCATGATGAGCACCTGGACGGAAGCGTCGGGGACCGGCGAGCCGAGCCCGTCGGCGACGAACGCCCCGGGTACCTTCCGCCGGGCCGCCTCGACCATGTGCGGTGACGCGTCCGAGGCCAGGATCCGGCACTGCGGGAACGCCCGGGCCAGCGAGGAGATGTAGGTGCCCGTGGAGCAGGCGGGGTCGTAGAGGGTGTCGCCCGGTCGCACCAGGTCGCGCAGCCGCTCGACGCTGACCGCCCGGAAGTGGGACTCGTCCGGGTCGAGGCTCTCCGCCAGTTCCGCGCTGCCGTCCCAGACCTCGGCGGGCACCAGCGCCTCCCGCCAGTCCTCCGTCAGCCGGGGGAAGGGGAAGTCGATGTCCGCCTCAGGGTCCTTCGCCGCCCGTGCGAGGGCCGCGGCCCCCTCCTCGGCCGGCCGGGGCGTGTAGTAGAACACCACCTTCTCCCGGGTGAACCTCAGGGTCTCGAACTCCCCCATGAGCATGCGCGGGGTGAGCACGGAGGCGGGGTCGATACGGCCCGGCGGAACCAGCTTGCGGCCCAGCCAGGTCCGTGCTCCCTCCCGGAGCAGGAAGTACTGGAACAGGGCGAACGGAGTGGGCTCCGTCCAGGCGCACACCTGGCCGACGGGACCGAATCCGCCGGCGGTCGCGGACTCGATCTCCCGCTCCCGGGCGAGCCAGTTCTTCTCTTCCTTGTGGCTGAACATGTGTGATCACCTTCGTTGTCCGGTTCGGGGCCACCGGCATGGGCGCCGGAGGCCCGCTGAGCGGCGTTCTGGGGGTAGGTGGCACAGGCGCGTCGCGGCTGGTCTGCGCGCGGCCCGCGGGGTCATGCCGAGGCGAGCTGGGCGGGCCGGGTCTCCGGCGCACGCAGCCACACGGCGAAGGCCGCGGCCGGCACCGCGGCGGTGAGGACGAACGCGGCCGGGTAGGACACCGTGGCCGCGGTGAGCCCGGCCAGCACGGGGCCCACCACGGCGCCGGTGTCGGCGACCAGTTGGAAGGCCGCCAGTGCCGAACCGCCCGCGGTGTCGGGTCCCACCACGTCCGCCACGGCCGCACCGTGTGCCGGGGCCGTGGCACCGCAGCCGAGGCCGGTCAGCACAGCGGCTGTCAGCAGCGGCAGCGGACCGCCGCTGAAGCCGATGCCGGCGAGTCCCACGACGGACATCGCCAGACCGGTGAGGGCGACCGGTCGGCGGCCCTTGGCGTCGGTGAGGCGGCCTGCCACGGGCAGCACGAGGGCGTTGCCGACGGCGAACGCCGTCAGGCACAGCGACGCCAGCGTGCCGGCGTGGGCGAACCGGGCCTGCGCGTACAGCGGCAGGAGCGAGACCGGAACGCCGTAGGCGCCCCATCCGACCGCGAAGTTGGACACCAGGGCCGCCCTGTAGGTGCGGTGTGCCAGCACCTGGCGCAGCCCCGCGGCGCCTGTACCGGCAGCCGTGCCGGGCGTGCTTCCGGACGGCACGTCCGGGCGCAGCAGCCTCGCGGCGGCCAGCGCGGCGACGGCCAGGCACGCGCCGGTGACGGTGAACGGGGCATCGCGGGCGACGGCGAGGAGCCCGGCCCCGACCAGGGGACCCAGCACGCTGCCGACCTCGAACCCCACCGACCACACGCCGAAGGCCCGGCCGCGCAGGGTGTCGGGAGCGGCGGCCACGAGCACGGCCACCGCGGACACGGTGAAGAGGGTGGACCCGACCCCGCCGACGACCCGCAGCAGCAGCAGCTGCCCGTAACCGGTGGCCTGTCCCGCGGCAGCGGTGCTGACGGCGGTCAGCAGCAGGCCGGCGGGCAGGGCCAGGCGTGCGTGCCCGGTGGACACGAACCGGCCGGCGACCGGGGTGAGGATCAGCCGGGCGAGGAAGTAGGCGCTGACCACGGCCGGCACCGCTGCCGTGTCGGTGGTCAGCCGCGCGGCCCGCACGGTCAGGACGGGGGCGATCGCGGCCGCGCACAGGGAGGACACGAAGACGATCGCCACCAGCAGCCACACGGCCCGGGGCAGCCGCTCGCGCGTGCGTCCGCCGGCGCGGGGGGCCGCGCGTACGGGCCCCCCGCTCATCGCCGGCCTCCCTGGGTCCCGCGTGTGGTCAGGGCCCCGGGGGTGGCCGACGCGACGTGCGCCGGCTTGGCGTTCAGGTCGGTGTGGGACCGGCGGACCGGGCGCGGGCGCTGGTGCCCGGACGCCCGGGAGCGGGCGGCGGGCGCGTCCGGCGGGAGGACCGGCTCCCGGGCCGGCTCGGATGGTTCGGGGTCACGGTACATGCGGGCGAGTTCCACTCTTGAGGTGATGCCGAGTTTGCGGAAGATCTGCCGGAGGTGGAAGTTGACGGTGTAGGGGGACAGGAACATGTGCTGCGCGGTCTCCCGGTTGGTCAGTCCCTGGGCGACCAGGTCGGCCACCGCGCGCTCGGTGTCGGTGAGGCTCGGCCAGCCGGTGGTGGGGCGGCTGGCGTAGGTCCAGTGCCGCCTGCGCACGCCGAGCCGGCGCAACATGCCGCGGACGCGGGCCGCGTCGAGGGCCGACCGGGCCGCTTCGTAGCCGTCGAGGGCCTGCTGGAGCCGGCGCACGCCCTGCTCCTTGCGGGCGTCGCCGCCGCCGTCCCCGGTGGCGAGCACGAGGTCGGCCAGGTCCTCCTCGGCCTGCGCCCGCGACCACGGATCGGGGTGGCCCGCGGCGCCCTGGCACAGCAGGGTCGGTGATCCGCGCAGCAGTCCGTCGGCGTGTGCCGCGGCGGTGCCCGTCGCGGCGAGTCCTGGACTGGCGTCGTCCGCACGCCGGGCCAGTTCGGCGACGCGCGCGGCCAGTCGCTCGTCCCCGGCCGTGCGAGCCACTCGGATGAGCCAGGCGGGGGTGGCCGGGCCCGCCAGCAGGAGGGCGGGCAGGATGTCGAGGGCACAGGCGTCTTCCCGGCCCGTGCCGTCGGCGGCCAGATCCGCGAGGACCGCGAGGACCTCGTCCGGGCCGCCGCGCACCTCGGTGGCGCGCAGTACGGCACGCAGCGCACGCCCGGCGGCCAGGTCGAAGCGGTCCGTCCGCAGCATGGACAGCAGTCGTGCCGCGGGCGCTTCCGCCTCGTGGGGCAGTCCTCTGCGCAGCGCCGCCTCGGCCTGTACGGAGAGGGCGAGCAGGTGGGCGGGGAGCAGCAGGCCGTCGGCCGTGCTCTCCAGCACGGCGGCGGCCTGCTCGGTCGCCGCGTCCAGGTCTCCGGTCTCCAGAGCGAGCACCGCCATCGGCGCCAGTACGGACGGCTGCCAGGCGGGCAGGTCCAGGTCGTCGAACTCGTTGCCCAGGGCGGCCAGCACCGTGCGGGCCTCGGTGAACGCGCCGAGGTCCACCAGGGCGCCGGCGAGCCCCGGACGCGGATCCCAGTAGTACCCGTCCGGGTGGGTGTGCTCGGTGGTGTGCTCCGGTGGCAGCCGCAGTTCCGCGAGGGTGTCGGCGGCGCGGCCCTCGTGCCAGCGGGCCGTGGCCCGCAGGAGACGTGCGGCGGCGTCGGCGTGGGTGCCGGCCCCGAGCCCGGCGTCCGCCGCCGCGGCGCCGAGGGCGTCGGCGGCGCGGTGGACGTCGGCGGGGTCCGACGGTGAGCAGTGGGCGCGCGTACGGACGGCGAGCGCCCGCAGGCGCGTCAGGTCCGGGGTGGCGACCGAGGCCAGCAGCGGTTCCACCCGTTCGGCGGCGGCCTGCGGGGAGCCGGTCATCAGCTCGATCTCGGCCAGGGCGGTGGAGAGTTCGGCCGCCGCACCGGGCGGGCACGCGCGGGCCAGTGCGGTACGCGCCGTGTCGGCGGCCTGGCGCAACCGGCCCTGAGCGGTCAGCCCGCTGGTGACGACGGAGAGCAGCGCGGCCTTCTCGGACTGCCGGGGAACGGAGTCGACGGCCCGTTCGAGGAGCCGTACGGCCTCGACGGGGGCCTGCCGCAGCAGTTCGCGTCCGGCGAGTTCCAGGCTGGGCGCCACCCCGGCTTCGCCGGCGCGGAGCGCCGCGGCCAGGTGCCTGACCGCGGCCCGGAAGTCGCCGCGGCTCGCGAGGAGTTCGCCCAGTTCCCGCTGGAGCGCGCTGCGCACCGGGAGCGGTACGGCGTCCCGCACGGCGCGCCACAGCAGGGTGTGCCGGAAGGTGAGGCACCGGTCGCTGGCGACCAGTGCGCCCGCGTCGACACATTCCTGGACGGCGGGCATGAGGACCATGACGCCGCGGTCGAGTGCCAGGGCGAGGTCGGCCAGGGACGCCGACGGACCGAGGGCGGCGGTGACGTCCAGCACGGAGCGGGCCAGACCGGAGAGCCCGAGGACGGGCCGCAGGGCGAGGCCGCGCAGCCGGTCGGGCAGCGGCCCCTCCGCCGGCGTGGCACGGCCGTCGGCGATCCGCACCGCTCCGGTGTCCCGCAACGTCTCGGCGAGTTCGATCAGCCGGGCCGGCAGTCCCCCGGCCGCCGAGCACAGGTCGGTGAGGGCCTCGTCGGGCGCGGCCCCCAGGACGTCGGTGAGCAGGGCGGCGGCGGCCTGGGCGGACAACGGTCCCAGTGCGCAGTGCACGGCTCCGTCGTCGGTCAGGGCCGCGATCAGCCGGTCGACGGCGTCGGAACCCCGCTCCGCGGGGCGGGTGACGACCATGAGGACCGGCAGCGGCTCCGTGGACAGCAGACCGGACAGTCCGCGCAGCGCCGAGAGCGTGGCCGGCTCGGCCCACTGCACGTCGTCCAGGGCCAGCAGGATGGGTCCGGTGACGCGTCCCGCGGCGAGGTGGCCGGTGAGCTGCCGGACCGGATCGCCTTCCGAACCGTCCGGGTCGGCGGGGGCGGAGGAGAGGCCGAGCGGGGCGAGGAAGGCCGGATGACGGACGTGGTCGCCGATGGCCCGGCACACGGTGAAACCGTGGTTGAGCGCGCGGTGCACGACTTCCGCCAGCATCCTGCTGCGCCCGCTGCCCGGCGGCCCTTCCAGGAGGACGGCCCCGCCCTGCCCGCGGGCAGCCGAGGCAAGGGCGCCGGTGAGCAGCTCCAGCGCCGGTTCCCGGCCGCGAAGTTCTTCAGTCACGGTGCTCAATCCCTTGCGCAGAGGAGTTTCCCGGCCGTTCGCGCGAAACTCCGAGCTTCGACGACCGCGTATGCCCGCGGGTCTCCGGCCAAGGCCAAACCTTTTCATCCGGCCGTCGCCGGGAAAAGTCACGTCAACGCGGCCCTGGAATTCCGGGAACGGATTCCCGGAACAGGAATCACGGAACCGGGAATCAGGTCCAGCCTTCACGGTCCCGCGGGTCCGGGACCTCCGATCCGCTTCAAGAAGCGTGTACAGAGCCGCCGTTGTCCAGGGCTTGCCACCGCCCTGGCCCCCGCACATCACTTGTTCCGGTAGCCCCGGACGATTTCACCCCGTCATGACGGGTAGCCTCTGAATGGATTTCAGAACCTCGCTCTTCCGTCTGCGGAAATCCCGCTAGCCTGCTCCCGTGAGAAAAAGCAGGAGAAACTACCGGACACGCTTTTCCGCCTCTTCCCTGGCTCGTCTGGTACGGGCTCCGGCGGCCCTTTCGGTACCCGGTGACGTGATCGCCGGGGCTGCCGCCGCGGGTCGTTCCACGGACCGCCGTACGCTCGGTATGGCGGCATCCGCCGTCTGCCTGTACTGGGCCGGGATGGCTCTCAACGACTACGCCGACGCACCGCTCGACGCGCTGGAGCGACCCGAACGGCCGATCCCGCGCGGCGAGCTGAGCCGTGGGACGGCACTGGCCGTCGCCACCGGGCTCACGGCCGCCGGCCTCGTCCTGGCCGGCGGCTTCGGTCGCCGGCCGGGCCTGGCCACGGCCGTTCCCCTGGCCGCCGGCGTGTGGGCGTACGACCTCCTCCTCAAGGACACCCCCGCGGGACCGGCCGTCATGTCGGCTGCGCGGGGGCTGGACGTGCTCATGGGCGGCGGCGCCGGCGCCTGCGGGCCGGCCGCGGTCGTCGCGCTGCACACGTACGGTGTCACGGCCCTGAGCAGGCACGAGGTCACGGGCGCTGCGCCGAGTGCGCCCCTGGCGGCACTGGCCTGCGCCGCCGGTGCCGTGCTCGCCGTGGGTGCGCTCGCCGCCCGGACGCCGGACCGGCCCGGCCGGGCGGCCGCGCTCGCCTCGTCGGCGCGTTATCTGCTCGGCTACGGACGTGCGCTGACCGCCGCCGCGGCCGACCCGTCGGCCCGACGGATCAGACAGGCCGTGGGCGCGGGCATCGTCGGACTGCTGCCGTTGCAGGCCGCTCTGACCGCGGCGGCCGGAGCCCCGGTGCGGGCGGCGGTGGTCGCCGCCGCCGGTCCGCTGGCGGGACGGCTCACCAAGGCGGTGCCGGCGACATGAGCGACCACGGAACGACACCCTTCCGGTTCGGCTACGGCACCAACGGATTCACGGGCCACGATCTGGACACGGCCCTGCGGATCATCGCCGACCTCGGCTACCAGGGCGTGGGACTGACCCTGTCGCGCCGGCACCTCGACCCGTACGCGCCCGCCCTGCCGGCGCTCACAGCCCGTCTGGCACGACTGCTGGACCGGCTCGGCCTCTCCGTGGTGATCGAGACCGGCGACCCCTACCTGCTCGACCGCGGCCGGGCCCACTCCCCCGGGCTGATGCACGACCACGGCCGCAGCGGGCGCATCGGCCTGATCAAGCGTGCCGTGCGGATCGGCGCGGAGGTGGGCGCCCGGGTCGTGCACCTGTGCAGCGGGCACGTACCGCACGGAGTGCCGCGGGAACTGGCCTGGGACCGGCTGGCGTCGGGCTGCGCGGAGGTGCTCGAGGCCGCCGAGGCGCACGGGATCACGCTCGCCCTGGAGCCGGAGCCCGACATGTTCGTCAACGTCCTGGACCGCTTCGAGGAACTCCGCGCGCGGCTGGGGAACCATCCCCTGCTCGGGCTCACCCTCGACATCGGACACGCGCACTGCGTGGAACCCCGGCCGGTCCTCGACTGCGTGCGAAGGGCCCTGCCCTACCTGGCCCATGTGCAGATCGAGGACATGCGGCGCGGTGTCCACCAGCACCTGGAGTTCGGCCAGGGCGAGATCGACTTCCCGCCGGTGCTGCGCGCACTCGCGGAAGGGGGTCACCGGGGGCTGGTTTCGGTGGAGATCCAGGACGGGGCCGACTCCGCCCCGGACGTGGCACGGCGGTCGCTGGCCTTCCTGCGCGACGCCGTACGACTGCAGGAGGCATGATGATCAGCCCGCTCTGCGACGCGCTCGAGGACCGGCTGACCGGTTCCGCGCGAGACTGGCTGGAGGCCGCGGCACGCGCGGTCGCCGCCGACACCGCCGCGATCCACGACCTGTTCCCCGTCGTCGGCCGCTGCTGCGGCCGCGCACCGCTGCACCTGGACGCCGACGAAGGACGCGTGCTCCCGCCCCCCGGCTGGAGCGTCGCGGACGCGGCCCGGGTGGTCCTGCTGGCCGCCGTGCGGCCGGAGCAGGTGCCTCTCGCCCGGACACTGCGGGAGGTCTACCAGGCCGGCGCCGCCCCGGAACGGCGCGCCGTGCTGCTCGGGCTCCCGGTGCTGGAGGGAGTCCGCCCGGAACTGGGAGGCGGCGCGGTGGAGCTGGTCACGGACGCGCTGCGCACGCACGACCCGAACCTGGTCGGCGCGGCGGTCGGCCGGTACGCCGCCCGTCATCTGGACGCCGCCGGCTACCGGCAGACCGTGCTCAAGTGCCTCTTCATGGGCGTGCCGCTGGCCGCGGTGGCCGGACTGGACCGCCGCGCCGACGGTGAACTGGCACGGATGCTCGCCGACTTCGCCCACGAGCGGGTCGCGGCGGGCCGCGAGGTGCCGGATGACGTGTGGCCCCTGCTGGCCCGCTTCCCGAAGGCCGTGGACGCCTCCGGACTGCCCGAGGAGGCGGACAGCGCCCAGCCGGAGCGGCGGGCGGCCGCCCGCCGCGCGCTGGCCCGTTTCACCAGCGCCTGCCCGACCCCGGCCGACGCCCCGCACCACTGAAGGAGCCCCCATGCGGATCTTCGACCCCCATGTGCACATGACCTCCCGCACCACCCACGACTACGCGCGCATGCGGGAGGCCGGGGTGCGCGCGCTGGTGGAGCCGTCGTTCTGGCTCGGCCAGCCCCGCACCTCCGTCGGCAGCTTCGTCGACTACTTCGACAGCCTCCTCGGCTTCGAGCCCTTCCGTGCCGCCCAGTTCGGCATCCGCCACCACTGCGCCCTCGCGCTGAACCCCAAGGAGGCGAACGACCCCCGTTGCACCGGGGTGCTCGACCTGCTCCCGCGGTATCTGCGCAAGGACGGAGTGGTCGCCGTCGGGGAGATCGGATACGACTCCATGACCCCGGCCGAGGACGAGGCGTTCGCCACCCAGCTGGAACTGGCCGTCACGCACGGACTGCCCGTACTGGTGCACACCCCGCACCGGGACAAGGCCGCCGGAGTCAGACGGACCCTCGACGTGGTCCGCGAGTCGGGCATCCCGCCGGAGCGGGTGCTCGTCGACCACCTCAACGAGACCACGGTGGATCTGGTGGCCGCAACCGGCTGCTGGATGGGGTTCTCCGTCTATCCCGAGACCAAGATGAGCGCGCGGCGGATGACACAGGTGCTCCGGCGCTTCGGCACCGAGCGGATCCTGGTCGACTCCGCCGCCGACTGGGGCGACAGCGACCCGCTGACGACCCGGGAGACCGCCGAGGCCATGCTGGAGGCCGGTTTCGGGCACGACGCGGTGGACGCGGTGCTGTGGCGCAACCCCGTGCGGTTCTACGGGCAGAGCGGCCGGCTGGACCTGGACGGCGTCGAGACCGCCGGGGCCGGCCGGGAGGCGGAGGTGCCCGCCGTCTACGCGGGCAACTCGCTGCGACGCGGAGAACGGTGAGGCCATGCGCTTCCGCCACCGCGACGGCAGCCTGGTCCATCTCGCGTACTGCACCAACGTGCACCCGGCCGAAACCCTCGCCGACATCGTCGCCCAGTTCGACCGGTACGCCGTGCCCGTGCGCGAGCGGCTGGGCGTGCCGGTGCTGGGCCTGGGACTCTGGCTCGCCCGCGACGCCGCCCGGGAGCTGGCCGCCCGGCCCGAGCGCACCGCGTGGCTGGCCGCCCAACTGCGGCGGCGGGGGCTGGAGGTGGTGACCCTGAACGCCTTTCCGTACGCCGGAT
Organism: Streptomyces sp. NPDC047841; assembly: GCF_040704085.1. NCBI lineage: Bacteria > Bacillati > Actinomycetota > Actinomycetes > Kitasatosporales > Streptomycetaceae > Streptomyces > Streptomyces sp. NPDC047841. The sequence goes on along the minus strand of NZ_JBEYRP010000023.1, from coordinate 7,932 downwards.
TCCACCAGCCCCGGGTCAAGAAGGCCGTCTACCTGCCGGACTGGACCGATCGCCGCCGTCTGGACTACACCCTCGACTGCGCCAGGGTGCTGGCCGGCCTGCTGCCCGACGACGTCGCGTACGGCAGTGTGTCCACCCTGCCGCTGGGCTGGCGGGACCCCTGGACCGCCGGACGGCAGGCCGCCGCCCTGGCGCTGCTCGACGAGCTGGCCGAGGGGCTGGCCGCGCTGCACCGGGAGCTCGGCCGCACCGTACGGGTGGGACTCGAACCGGAGCCGGGCTGCGTGGTGGAGACCACCGGTCAGGCGGCGCTCGCCTGGAACGGGCTCGACCACCGGTGGCTGGGCGTCTGCCTGGACACCTGCCACCTGGCCGTGCAGTTCGAGGAACCGCAGGCGGCGCTGGGCACACTGGCGGGCGCCGGCCTGCCCGTGGTCAAGGCCCAGCTGTCCCGCGCGCTCCGGGTGGACCGCCCGGACCTCGACACCGTGCGCGAAGCCCTCGGCCGCTACGCCGAGCCCCGCTTCCTGCACCAGACGCGCACGCGTGCCCCGGACGGCACGGTGCGTGGCACCGACGACCTGGCCGGGGCGCTGGACGGGGCGCTGGACCGCGAGGGGCCGTGGCGCGTGCACTTCCACATCCCCCTGCACGCCGACCCCGCTCCCCCGCTGCACGCCACCGGTCCCACCCTGACCGGCGCCCTCGACGCGCTCGTCGGAGGGGAACGCGCACGTGTCCGGCACCTGGAGGTGGAGACCTACACCTGGACGGTGCTGCCGGCCGGGGAGCAGCCCGCGGGTCCGGACGGTCTGGCGGCGGGCATCGCCGCCGAACTGGCCTGGGCCGCGGACGCGCTCGTCGCCGCCGGCCTGGAAGACCTCAACGACCGCGGACCCCGCGGCACCCGGCACCACAGCGGCCCGACGGCCGCCCGTCCACAGGAGAGCAGAGCATGAGCCGGCTGGTCGTCCTCAACGTCGTGGGTCTTACCCCGCGTCTGCTGCACCACATGCCCGCCGTCCGCGCGGTCGCGGACGGCGGGACCGTCGCGGCTCTGGAACCGGTACTGCCGGCGGTCACCTGCTCGATGCAGTCCACCCTGCTCACCGGAGAACCGCCCCGCGGACACGGCGTGGTCGCCAACGGCTGGTACTTCCGCGATCTCGGCGAGGTCCTGCTGTGGCGACAGCACAACGCGCTGGTGGGCGGTGAGAAGCTGTGGCAGGCCGCGCGCCGGAGCAGGCCCGGTCTCACCGTGGCCAACATCTGCTGGTGGTACGCGATGGGCGCGGATGTCGACTGGACGGTCACGCCCCGCCCGGTCTACTACTCCGACGGCCGCAAGGAGGCCGACTGCTACACCTGGCCCCCGGCGCTGCACGACGAACTCACCGAGAGGTTCGGCAGGTTCCCGCTGTTCTCGTACTGGGGGCCCACGGCCGATCTCACGTCCACGCGCTGGATCCTGGCCGCCGCCAAGCACGTGTTCGACACGCACCGGCCGGACCTCAGCCTGGTCTACGTGCCGCATCTCGACTACGACCTCCAGCGCCACGGCCCTCACTCCGCGCAGGCGGAGCGGGCGGCACGCGAACTGGACGCCGCGCTGCGGCCGTTCCTGGACCACCTGCGACGTGAGGACGCCACCGTGGTGGTGCTCAGCGAGTACGGCATCACCCCCGTGCGGCGCCCCGTCGACGTCAACCGGGCCCTGCGCCGGGCCGGACTGCTCGAAGTGCACACCCAGGACGGCATGGAGTACCTGGACCCGCGCACCTCCCGCGCCTTCGCGGTCGCCGACCACCAGCTCGCCCACGTGTACGTGGCCGACCCCGCGGACCTGACACGGGCCAGGGAAGTGCTGGAAGCCCTGGACGGAGTGGCGGAGGTACTGGACGAGCCGGGCAAGCGGCGCCACGGGCTGGACCACGAGCGAGCCGGGGAACTGGTCGTCGTGGCCGAACCGGACGCCTGGTGCACCTACTACTACTGGCTCGACGACGCCCTGGCTCCGGACTTCGCCCGCCAGGTCGACATTCACGCCAAGCCCGGATACGACCCCGCGGAGCTGCTGTTCGACCCGACGGTGCCGGCGGTCCGGCTGCGCGCCGCGGCCTCGGTGGCCCGCAAGAAGGCGGGGCTGCGGTATCGCATCCGCACCGTGCCGCTCGACCCGGGCGGAGTCCGGGGCAGTCACGGACGGCTTCCCGACGATCCGGCGGACGGACCGGTGCTGCTGTGCGGCAGGGCGGGCATCGCCCGCGAGCGCCTGGCCGCGACCGAGGTGAAGGGACTGCTGCTCGAACTGCTGGGCGCGCGGCCGGGCGCCGGTACGGACCGCACGACGAGCCCGTCGCCCGCTGCGGCCCCCGCCGCGGGCTGAGCGGTCGCGGCGAACGACGCCCGGCGTACCTCCGGGCAGCCCGCCTCCCGGGCTGCCCGGAGGATGTCAGGGGGAGGGCCTCACGAGGTGGGGCCGGGGAGGCCGAGGGGCGGTTCCATGCCGTCCAGCGCCCGGGAGCAGCGGCAGTCGCGTTCGGCGGGAAGCAGGTCGATCGTGTCGAGCACGAGACCGCGCAGCATCTCCATGTTGCGGGCGAACACCTCGTAGACGTCCTCCTGCGCGACGCTCTCCGCGGCGTCGACACCGGCGTCGAGGTCGGTGACCAGGGCCACCGAGGTGTAGCAGACCGCCAGTTCACGGGCGAGCGCGGCCTCCGGCATCCCGGTCATGTTGACCAGCGACCAGCCCGCCGCGGCGTACTGCCGGGACTCCGCCCGGGTGGAGAACCTCGGCCCGTCGACCACCACCATCGTCCCGCCGTCGGTCGCGGACACGGTGCCCGACGCGGCGGCGGCCTTGAGCACCGCCGACCGGCCGGTGTCGCAGTACGGGTCGGCGAAGGAGACGTGCTGGACCACGTCGTCGTAGAAGGTGCGGGGCCGGCCACTGGTGCGGTCCACCACCTGGTCGGGAACGACGACACTGCCCGGCCCGAGGTCCCGCCGCAGCGAACCGACCGCGCAGGGGGCGAGGATCTGCCGTACCCCGGCCGCGCGCAGCGCCCACAGATTGGCGCGGTAGTTGATGCGGTGCGGCGGCAGTGTGTGACCGCGGCCGTGCCGGGGCAGGAACGCCACCCGCCGGCCCGCCACGGTGCCCACGGTGAGCGCGTCGGACGGATCGCCGTAGGGCGTCTCCACCACCACTTCGGTCGCGCCGGTCAGCAGCCGGTACAGTCCGGTGCCGCCGATCACGCCGATCTCGGCGATGCGCCCGGACTCCGAGCGGGCGGGAAACGGCTTGTTCATGCGAGGGACTCCTCATCTCGTCCGGGCGCCGAACCGCCCGGGTGGGTGGTGACCGTGTCCGCAACCGGTTCGACGCGCAGCAGGTCGAGGGCCGGGACCGTGGGGTGGCCGGGCACGAGGGGGCCGCGCTCGTCGTCGCTCCGGCGCACGCCCACCGTCTGCCAGCCGGCGGCGGCCGCCGCGTCCAGTTCACGGGCGGTGTCGCTCAGGAAGACGATGTGCCGCGCCGCTGCCCGGATCGCCCGGCTGATCCTCCGGTAGGAGAGCGGGTCGTCCTTGGGCCCGGCGCTGTCCAGGTCGAACCGGCCGTGCAGCAGGACGGACAGGTCGCCGTGTGCGGTGTGGCGGAACCAGTCCAGCTGGGCGGCGGCGGAGCCGGACGAATAGGTGAAGACGCGTGTGCCGGCCGACCGCCAGCGGCGCAGTTGCCCCGGCACCTCTCGGTAGACGTGACCGGTGAGCGAGCCGTCAGCGTACCCCTGCGCCCAGATCAGTCCCTGGACGGTCTTGAGCGGGGCGGCCTTGACGTCGTCGTCGGACCACTGCTCCAGCACGGTCACCGCCGCGGCCTCGTCGAGTTCCGCACGGCCGGTCAGCGCGGAGACGGCTGCCAGGACGGCGTCCCGCCGGGGATCGCCGCGGTGTGCGGCGAACCAGTGCGCCAGCCGCCGCCGGGCGAAGGGGAAGAGCACGTCGTGCACGTGGGAGGCCGATCCGGTGGTGCCCTCGATGTCGAGCACGACCACGCGCGCCGGGACGCTGATCACAGGCCGCCCTCCGTCAGGTCGTCCAGCCCTGGGAAGCCCGCGGCGATCGACGTGCCGGTGAAGTCGCCGACCCAGCCGTCCTCCTCCCGGAAGAAGCGGATCGCCGCGAAGTCGGGACGCTCGCCCATGTCGAACCAGTGCCGGGTCCCGGCCGGTACGGACAGCAGGTCGCCCGCCTCGCAGACCACCGCGTACACGCGGTCGCCGAGGTGGAGACTGAAGCAGCCGCGCCCGTGCGCGAAGAACCGCACCTCGTCCTCGGCGTGCCGGTGCTCCTCCAGGAACGCCGACCGGGCCCGGCTCGCTCGGCGCCGCCACTCCTCGCCGGGCTCCACGTGCAACCGGGCGACGTCGACCACCGTCATCGACTCGCTCGCGCACAGCTCGGCGACCTCCGCGCGGTACAGGTCGAGCAGGGCGCCGTCGGCGAGTCCGGGGGTCACGGTGGCGCGCAGCGGCCAGTGCCGCAGGGTCACCTGGTGGGCCGCCAGTTCACGGGCGATCTCCGCGGTGTCCAGGGTGCGCAGCAGCACCTCGTGCGGAGCGTCGTCCGGCATGATCTGCAACAGGGTCACAGCAGTGGGTCCTTTCCTCGCGAGGGGACGGCGGGCCGGTGGGGGAGTTCCGGTCCGCCGGTGAGCAGCAGCAGATGGCACATGGCCTCGACGCACTCCAGGCGGTTGCGGGCCTCGGCCAGATCACGCCCCCACACGGAGACGCCGTGGTCGGCGATGAGCAGGGCCGGCGGCGCCTCGGGGGACTCGGCCAGCCAGGCGGACACCGCCGCCGCGATGCGCGGTACGTCGGGCCAGTTGGGGAAGACGGGCAGACGGGTGCGGGCCGCGTCGGCGAGACCGAGCCCTTTGAGCAGTTCGAGGTCCTCCAGCGGCAGCCAGGTCACCTCGCCGGTGCCGGAGAGCCGACGGGCCACCGCGGTCGCGTAGGGCGAGTGCACGTGCACCACGGCACCCGCGTCGGTGCTCCGGTAGACGGCGGCGTGGAGGGACACCTCCGCCGAGGCCCGCCGGGCGCCGCCGCCCGGCACGGGCTCACCGGTCCCGGTGTCCACGGTGACCACGTCGTCGGGGGTCAGCGCGCCCTTGTCCCGGCCGCTGGCGGTGATCAGCGCCGACGACCCGGCGCCCGGCACCCGCACCGACAGGTTCCCGGCGGTACCCGGCATCCAGCCGCGCTCGTACAGGACCCGGGACAGCTCGGTGAGCTCACGGGCGGCGCGCGTCCGCGCACCGGGGTCCGGGCTGCCGGCCGCGGCCGGGCCGGCGGGGCGCAGGGTCCGGTGCTCGGAGACGACAGCGGTGATCAGCTCGCCGGGCGTCACGTCGAAGGCCGGGTTGAACACGGCGGCGCCGCCGGGAGCGACACGGACCCCCGCGACCGAGGTGACTTCGTCGGCGTCGCGCTCCTCGATCACGATCCCGGTCCCGTCGGGCAGTTCCGGGTCCCACGAGGAGTCCGGGGCGACGACGACGAAGGGCACCGCGTTGCGTGCGGCGGCGACCGCCAGACCGTACGTGCCGATCTTGTTGGCGGTGTCCCCGTTGACCGCCACCCGGTCGGCGCCCACCAGAACGCAGTCCACCATGGACCGGGACATCGCGGCGGCCGCGGCCGAGTCCGGGCACAGCCGGTAGGGGATCCGCGCCTCGGCCAGTTCCCACGCCGTCAGCCGGGCGCCCTGCAGCAGCGGGCGGGTCTCGTCGACCAGCACCTCGGCGACCAGACCGCGCGCGTGCAGTTCCAGGATGGTGCCGAGCGCGGTTCCGCCGGCCGCGGTGGCCAGCCGCCCGGTGTTGCAGTGGGTGAGGATCCGCAGCCGCCGCCCGGGCAGCAGCCCGGTCACCAGGTCCGCCGCGCGGACGGCCGCGGCCCGGTTCGCCGCGGCGTCCTCCGCCAGCATCGCCTGCGCCTCCGCCAGTACCGCCCGCGGCCCCTCGGCCAGCCGCCCGAGCACGCGGGAGACCGCCCACGTCAGATTGACCGCGGTGGGCCGTGCGGCGGCGATACGCGCCGCGTCGGCGCGCACCGCCGCTTCGTCGGCACGTCCGTCGGGGCCGGTGTGGCGGTGCGCGGCGAGGGCGACACCGAGGGCGCCGGCCAGGCCGATCGCCGGGGCACCGCGGACCGCGAGCGAGCGGATGGCGGCGATCAGCTCGTCCACGCTCTCCAGCCGCAGCCAGCGGTGTTCGTGGGGCAGGGCCCGCTGGTCGACGACCCGGACGGTGCCGTCGTCCCAGGCGAGGGAGACCGGCGGCGGGCCCGCCGCGGGGCCGGCGGCGGGCGCGGGGACCGTGGCGGGGACGTCGTGGGTGACCGGCGGGGCGGGGTGGCGCGGGGACATGACTCTCCTCGTGTCGGGAGCGGTCGGGAGCGGGGGCGGCACGGGCAGGGCGGGCGCCCCGCGGTCAGGCGGGCCGGCCGCGCAGTGACGTGAGCCTGGTGACGGCTTCGGACAGGACCTCGGTCCGCTTGCAGAACGCGAAGCGGACCAGGGAACGGCCCGCCTCCGGGTCCGCGTGGAAGACGGAGTGGGGAACGGCGACGACCCCGCAGCGCTCGGGCAGCTCACGGCAGAACGCCACCGCGTCCCGGTGTCCGAGGGGTGTGATGTCGGCGGTGACGAAGTAGGTGCCCTGGGGCCGGAAGACGTCCAGACCGGCTTCCCGCAGGCCGTCGGCCAGCAGATCGCGGCGGTGCCGCATGTCGTCGCGCAGTCCGGCGAAGTAGTCGTCGGGAAGCCGCAGCGCCTCGGCGGCGGCGTACTGGAAGGGGCCGGGAGCGGTGAACGTGAGGTACTGCCTGGCGGTCTGCACCGCGGCCACGAGGCCGGCGGGACCGGTCGCCCAGCCGGTCTTCCAGCCGGTGAACGAGAAGGACTTGCCCAGCGAGGAGATCGACAGGGTGCGCTCGCCCATGCCGGGCAGCGACGCGATGGGCACATGACGGACGCCGTCGTAGACGAGGTGTTCGTAGACCTCGTCCGAGACGACCAGCAGGTCGCGGTCGACGGCCAGTGCGGCGATCGCCGTCAGTTCTGCCGGGCCGAGGACCGTTCCGGTGGGGTTGTGCGGGGAGTTGAGCAGGATCAGCCGGGTGCGCGGGGTGACTGCCGCGTACAGCTCGTCGAGGTCCGGGCGGAAGGAGGGGGCGCGCAGGGTGACGGGCACCCGCACCCCGCCGGCCATGGCGATGCAGGCCGCGTACGCGTCGTAGGAAGGGTCGAGGGTGATCACCTCGTCACCCGGTTCCAGCAGTGCCAGCAGCGCGGCCGCGATCGCCTCCGTGGCGCCGGTGGTGATCACCACCTCCGTGTCCGGGTCGCGGACCAGGCCGTAGAAGCGCTGCTGGTGCTCGGCGACGGCCCGGCGCAGCTCGGGCACTCCTTGGCTCGGCGGGTACTGGTTGCCGTGCCCCCGGCCGATCGCCCGGACAGCCGCCTCGGCCACGCGGGCCGGGCCGTCCGTGTCCGGGAAGCCCTGGCCGAGGTTGATGGCCCCCGTGGCCGCGGCGATGGCCGACATCTCCGCGAAGATCGTCGTTCCCAGCCCGGCCAGCCGTCGGTTCAGCAGCGGCCTGCCTCCCATGGGCCACACCCCTTCGCACGTGTTGTCGTCCACTTGTGTGCCGCCATCCTGCGGTGCCGGCCGGTGGGGCCGGATCACTCGAACGGGCAGGCTCATGGGGCGGGTTGCCGGGTGCCCGGTCACGGCCGAAGGGGGTGCTGCCCGCGGCCTCGGCCGCGGGCCTCGCCGGTGCCTTGGCCCGGACCGTTCCAGGGTAGCCCGAAGCCCTCCAGGGCCCGGTGGGTACCGGGCCCTGGAGGGCGCTGTTC